>CP144785.1:0-138269 GCA_036689295.1 Candidatus Stammera capleta | reverse complement strand
TATGTATATTTATTAAATATGTTACAATAATATATATTAATAAAAAAAATAATAAAATAAATTATGAAAAATAATATAAATAAAATAATAAAAAAACTTGTATTAAATGTAAAAAATATTGAAAAAAATAATAATATTAAACAATCAAAAAAAAATAAACTTTATAAATATGAATCTTTTAATATAAAAAAAATAATAGAAAAAAAAAATATTTCAATTAATAGTTATATAACATATATATCAAGATGTAGAAGTCAATTTATAAATAAAAAACATCATAATTTTAAAAAAAAAATAAAAATATTAAAAAAAATTTTTCCATATTTTTATGAAGAAATAAATGATATACAAAAAACAAATAATACTAAAATAATAAAAATAAAAATAAAAAAATTAAATAAAAAATTGGAAAATATTAAAATAATATGTAAATACTTAAATAGAAATATAAATTTTACTAAAAATAATTTTAAAATAATTAAAAATTCTTATATAAAATTTAAAGAATGAAAAAAAGAATTAAAAAATATTTTAGAAAAAAAATGATATATATCAAATAAAAATATAATAAATAAAATTCAATTTGGAGAAAAACTTAATAATAAAATAAAAAAAATTAAAATAAATCATGAAATATTATCATATCTAAAAATAGACAAAAGAAAATTGTATATATCTAAAAGAATATCAAATGAAAAATTAAAAATAAAAAAAAGTAATATTATAAAAATAGAATATAATACATATATAAAAGAAATAAATAATATATTAAATAATAAAAATAAATTAAATAATATTAAAGATATAGCATCATTATCATTTTGTTTATCAGCTATATCAGGAAGAAGAATGATTGAAATAATTAAAACAGGTAAATTTAAATTAACAAATAAAAAAAATCAATTAAAATTTTATGGACAAGTAAAAACAATAAATAAAAAACCATACAATATATACATATTATTATATAATGGATCTTTTTTTATTAAAAAAATTAAACAATTAAGAAATTCTATAATAATAAAAAATATAATAAAAAAAATTAAAAAAAAAAATAATAAATATTTATCAAAAAATTATCAAATAAGTAACTACTTATCAAATTCATTTAATAAATGAGTAAAATATTTTTTTCAGGACAAAAAAAGAACATATAAAGATAGTAGATCTATATATATAAGAATAGCATATAAAATGTGATATAAAAAAGATAAAAAATGAAAAAAATATGATGAAGATATGTTTTTTTATAAAATATTAGGACATAAAAATATAACAACACAAATATATTATAAACAATTTAAAATAATAAATTTTAATAATAATATATTAATTAATAAAGAAAATAATACTAGATATAATAAATTAATTTCAATTGAAAACAAAATAAAAAAAATTATAAAAAGAAAAAAAGCTTTTAAAATATATGAAATATCAAAAAAAATATTACTTAATAATGATAATAAATTAATAAATACATATATTTTAAGAAAATATGGGTTTAATACAATACTTGTACAAAAATATATAAAACTTATTTCAAAATTTATAAATCAAAAAAAAATAAACGGAAAATATATAATAAATAGAGAAAAAATTATTATAAAATAAAGGTACAATTATGAATTATTTAATAATATAAAATTTTAAATAATTCAATTAGTACCATAAACTAATTATAATAATAAATATATGAAGCTAAATCTAATACTTTTTCAGAATAACCAGTTTCATTATCATATCATGAAACAATTTTAACAAACTTATTATTTAATAACATAGTTAATTTTGAATCAAATATAGAAACTAATTTTTCTCCATTAAAATCACTAGAAACAACCTCATCATTTGTTACTCCTAATATTCCACGAAGATAACTATTTGAAGCTTCATACATAACATTACATATTTTATCATATGTAACACTATTATTTAATCTAACAGTAAGATCAACAACAGAAACATTAGATACAGGTACTCTAAAAGCCATACCTGTTATTTTACCTTTTAAATCTGGTATAATTAAACCTATAGCATTTGCTGCTCCTGTTGAAGAAGGAATAATATTATTAAAAACAGTTCTTCCACCTCTTCAATCTTTTAAAGATGGACTGTCAACAACTTTTTGAGTAGCTGTAGATGCATGTATAGTAGTCATAAATGCTTCAATAATTTCAAAATTATCATTCATAACTTTAACAATAGGAGCTAAACAATTAGTAGTACAAGATGCATTAGAAACTATATTTTGCCCATTATAATTATGATGATTTACACCCATTACAAACATAGGAGTATCATCTTTAGATGGTCCTGTCATAACAACATATTTAGCACCAGATAAAATATGACCATAAGATAATTCTTTAGTTAAAAAAATTCCTGTAGATTCTACTACTATATCAACATTAAATTTATTTCAAGGAATATCTTTAGGATTTTTATATGAAGTAACATTAATTTCATTATCATTAATTAATAAAATTGAATTATTTTTAACTTTTATATCTCAATTAAATTTACCATGAGTAGAATCATATTTTAACATATATGCCATATAATTAGCATCTATAATATCATTAATTGCTACAATACTTAAATTTTTCTTAAATTGAGCATTACGAAAAACTAATCTACCAATTCTACCAAAACCATTTATACCTATTCTAATAGTCATAATAACCTCTAATATAAATAATATTTATTATAACTAATTTTACAAAAAAAAAAAATAATATATTTATTTTTTTTAAATACTTGAATTTTAAAATATAAAAACATATATATTAAATATTAATTTTTAAATAAATAAATTTATAAGGATAAATATATGTCTTTAAAAACATTGTCTATTATACCAGATTTAAGTGATTCATTTTTTTCAGATAGATTTAATAAAATAGATAGATTATTTAGTAAATTAACAGGAAACAGACCTATAAACAAATTACCAAAATATAATATAGAAAAAAAAAATAATAATTTCTATCTAACAATTAGTTTACCAGGATGAAAAGAAAATGAAATAGAAATAAACTATACAAATAAAAACTTAAATATAATAGGTAAAAAAGAAGAAAAAAAAAATAAAAATAATAAAAATTGAATATATAAAAATATAATAAAAAATAATTTTAATATAAATTATAACATACCAGAAAATATTGAAATTAAAAAAGCTAATTTAAAATATGGTTTATTAAAAATAAAAATGCAACAAATAATAAATGAAAAAGAAAAACCAAAAAAAATTAATATAAATACAAAATAAAAATATTTTTTTCTTCTTAATTTTTTAAAAATAAAATTAAGAAGAAAAATAAATATTATAATCAATAAAAGTAGGATTATTAGCAGATAAAAAAGCTATTTTATCACACTTATTATTATAATAATTTCCACTATGAGATTTTATTAAATTTCATTTCAATTTATTTTTAAATAAAATTAATATACTAAATATTTTTTTTCATAAATCTACATTTTTAATAAATTTATTATTAGATTTTTTTCAATTATTTTTTTTTCATAAATATATTCAATTATTTACACCATTATATAAATAAGTACTATCAGTAAAAATATTTATATAATACTTAAATTTAATATTAATTTTAATAAAAAAAATTAAAGGAAATATAATAGCCATTAATTCCATTCTATTATTAGTGGTATAATAATAACCTGAATTTAAAATAATTTCTTTATTTAAAATTTTTATAATAGATGCACATCCCCCAGGTCCTGGATTTTTAATACAAGAACCATCTGTATAAATATTTATTTTTAACATATTTAAATATAAAATATTTTTCTTTAAAACTATTATTATTAATATTATAAAACTAATTTAAAAAAATGAATAGACAAATAGTATTAGATATAGAAACAACAGGAATGAATTTAATTGAAAAACATTATATAGGACATAAAATTATTGAAATAGGAGCAATAGAAATAATAAATAGAAAAATAACAAATAATTATATACACTTTTATATAAATCCTAAAAGACCTATTGATAAAAAAGCATATAAAATACATGGAATAAATAATAACTTTTTAATTAACAAACCTATATTTAAAGATATATCCGATAAATTAATTAATTTTATAAAAAATAAAGAATTAATAATACATAATGCAAATTTTGATATAAAATTTATAGAATATGAGCTTAAAAATATTAACTATAAAATTAAAAAAATAAAAAAAATTTGTAAAATTATAGATACATTACCAATAGCAAGAAAGCTATTTCCTAGAAAAAAAAATAATTTAAATTCATTATGTAAAAGATATAATATAGATATATCAAATAGAAAAAAACATGGAGCATTAATAGATGCAAAATTATTATCTAAAATATATCTATATATGACTATAAAACAAAAAAAAATAATATTCATAAATAAAAAAGAAAATAATAAAAAAAAAAATAAAATAAATATATGTAAAAATATAAAATATAATATTAAAGATAACTATAAAATCAATCACATAAAATATTTAACATATATAAAAAAAAAATATAATAAATGTATATGATTAGAAAAATATATTAATAAATAATAATTAAATATAGGTTAATATATGAATTATACACCAATAAATAAAATATTAAATAATAAAAATATATCAAAAATTGAAAATAAAATAGTTAAAATACATGGATGAGTAAAAAATAAAAGATATTCAAAAATAGGATTATTTTTTATAGACATAAAAGATGGATCTTGTTTAAATCCAATACAAATTATAATAGAAAAAAAATATATAAAAAAAAACAAAAAAATTAAAAAAATAAATACAGGATGAACATTAATAGTTAATGGAATAACAAAAAAAAATAAAAAAAATAATAAAATAGAAATTTACGTAAAAAAAATAAAAATATTAGGAAATATAAAAAAACAAAATAAATATCCTATAACAAAAAAATATCATACACTAGAATATTTAAGAAAATACTCACACTTAAGATCAAGAACATATTTAATAGAATCAATAATAAAAATAAGAAATACATTAATATTTAGTATTCATAATTATTTACAAAAAAAAAATTTTTATTTTATAAATACCCCAATAATTACATCACTAGATACTGAAGGTAATAGTAAAATGTTTGAAATTAAAAATGATTTTTTTAATAAAAAAACATATTTAACAGTATCAGGACAACTAAATCTAGAAACTTATATATATACATTATCAAAAGTTTATAATATAGGACCAACATTTAGAGCAGAAAATTCAAATACTAAAAAACATTTGGCTGAATTTTGAATGCTAGAATTAGAAGTAGCATTATACAATATTAATAATATAATAAATATTTCAAAAAATATATTATCTTATTGTTGTAAAAAAATATTAAAAAATAATGAACAAGAAATAAATTTTATACTAAAATATACAAAAAAAAAAACAATAAAACATATATTAAATATAATAGATAAAAAATTTATTAAAATAAAATACAAAAAAATATTTAATATACTAAAAAAAAAAGAAAAAAAATTTAAACAAAAAATAATCTGAGGTATAGATATATCAACAGAAATAGAAAAATATTTAACAGAAAAATATTTTAAATCACCTATAATAATTACAAATTATCCAAAAGAAATAAAACCTTTTTATATGAAAAAAAATAAAAATAAAAAAACAGTTTCATGTATGGATATAATATTACCAAAAGTAGGAGAAATAATAGGTGGCTCAGAAAGAGAGTATAATATAAATAAATTAGATAATAATATAAAAGAAAAAAAATTAAATATAAAAAAATATTGATGATATAGAGATTTAAGAAAATACGGTACAATTCCACATTCTGGTTTTGGAATGGGTATAGAAAGATTATTAATGTATATAACAAATATGAAAAATATAAGAGAAGTAATTCCTTTTTTTAGATATCCAAATAATTTAGAATATTAAAATAAATAATATAATAATTAATATTGTTTATAATTAATTATGTTTATATAATTAATTATATAATATTTAATTATATTTAATATAATTAATTATATTATATTTATAAATTATAATAAATATAAGGAATAAATAAATGAATATTATTAAAAATAATTCATTAATATTAATTATTATATCTATGATAACTATACAAACAGTACAAGCGATAGAAATAATTAATAATAAAGATATATCTTTAAAAATAAACGGATCAATACAATCATTAAATCATTATAATAATAAATCTAAAGAAGATAAAATATTATCAATAATAATTAATGGAAAAACTAAGAAAAAAAATAATATTACTACATTTGGTAAAATAGAAGAAACAATTAATTTAAATAATAAAATAAATAAAAATTTAAATACAAAATTAGCATATATAGGAATATCACATGATTATTTAGGAAAAATAAAATATGGTAAAGATTATGAAAATACTAATAAAACATTATCATATACATATGATATTTTTCCATATAATAAAAGCAAATTAATAATAGATAATACTTTAACTGGTATAAATAATAATATATTTACTTACGAAAAAAAAATAAATTTTAGTAAAAATGTTCCATTTTTTAAAGGAATAACAATATTAGGTCAATATCAAGGAATAATAAATAATAAAAATAAAAATAATACAATAAAAACAACTCAATCTGGATGAGGTACTACATATAATTTACTAACAAAATATGGAATAGAAATTTCTACATCTTATGGAAAAAAAATAAATAATAAAATAAATAAAGATAAAGAACAAATAAATAATGTAAATAGTGAATTATCAGAAATATGAACAACAGGTATAAAATATAATATAAAAAATATATATCTTGCTTCAACATATAGTGAAGGTAATAATTCTATTCCTATATACAATTTAATAAATAAAAAAAATAACTTTAAAAATAATTATAAATTATCAAAAAAAAATATCAATATTAGTATAGTAGGTAAATATGATTTTAAATCAGGATTAAGTCCTATAATAGGTTATGTACAAACAACAATTTTCTCTCCAAATAATAATTCTTATTCAAAAAAAGATATAGAAAAATATTTTGATATAGGACTTACATACAAATTTAACAAATCATTAAATGGATATATAGATTATAAAATAGATCAATTACCTAAAATTAATAATAAAAAAGATAATATAATATCAGTAGGATTAACATATAAATTTTAAAAAAATATCTTTTTTATTTTATAAACCTCTTCTTTTTTTTTATTAAAGAAGAGGTTTTAAAAAAAAAAAAAACATCCGAGAGGATTCGAACCCCCGACAACTCGGTTCGTAGCCGAGTACTCTATCCACTGAGTTACGGATGTAAAAATTAATATAAAAACAGTGAGAGAGGGATTCGAACCCTCGATGCATAAAATACATACTCCCTTAGCAGAGGAGCGCCATAAACCACTCGGCCATCTCACTAAAAAATAATTATTTAAAATATAATTATAATAAATATTATAAACTAAAAAAAAAATATATATAATAATTATTTTTTTATTTTATAACTATTTTTTTTTATTATTAAGTATTTTAATATAAATTTCCTTTCTATGAATAGAAATATCTTTAGGAGCATTTATACCTATACGTACTTGATTACCACTAATACCTAAAACAGTAATAGTAATATTATCCCCAATAATTAATGTTTCACTAACTTTTCTAGTTAAAATAAGCATTATAATTCCTTTTTTAAAATATTATTTTTATTAAAATATAATAATTTTTTTTTAACAAAATCAATTAATTTGTATATATTTATTTTTTTAAAATTGTAAAATCTAAAAATTTCAATAACAAATTTATTATTAGATATTTTTTTATTCATTTCTAAAAAATTAATACAATCTAAAATATTTAAACAAAAATTATTCAATAAATATTTATTAATAAATAACACTAATTTATTAACACTATTTATTTTAATTAAAAAAATTATTAAAGATAAATTATATTTAAAATTTAATTTATTTAAAATTACAAATAATATATTGTTATTAATAAAATCAATTTTATTTTCTTTTTTAAATAATAAATTAAAATTTAAATATTTTATAACATCCTTTTTATTAAATAAATATAAAATATTTTTAATAGAAAAATTATATATATTAATATTAGTTTTATAACTTTTTTTTTCTTTCTTTAATATAGAAAAAACCCTATTATATAAATATTTATTATCAACAGATAATAAATTACATACTTTATTTAAATTAAAATACTTACTATTAATATCCTTTAAAGCATATAAATTTGTACAACATTTTAATCTCTTTATACCTGAAGAGATATTATAAATTTTTTTAATTATAAAAATACCTATTTCAATAGTATTTTTAACATGAGTTCCACAACAATAATCATTAATTAAATTACTAAAACTAATAAATCTTAATAAATTATTATTTTTAAAAAAAGAATATTTATTTTTTAAATTATTATTTTTAATATATTTTTCTTTAAAAAATAAATTACTTCATATAATATTATTAACACATTTAATTATTTTAAATATTAAATAATTATCAAAATTACCTTCATAATTAAAATCTAAAGTAAAATATTTTTTTTTTATAGAAGAACCATATTGTTTAATATCCTTAGAAATATTATTTTTCAAACAATATAATAAAATATGACAAGAAGAATGATTACAAGATTTATAATATCTATCATATTTATGATATTTTACTTTAACAAATTCATTTACTCTTAATTCTCCATATTTTAATTTTCCAACATGTATAATACAATTATATATAATTTTAGTTTTACTTATAATAAATTTTAATTTATTATTAAAATCTATTAATTCACCTTTATCTCCTTTTTGACCACCTGATTCAGGATATAAAACAGTACTACTTAAAATAATAATCAAATCATTATCATAATTACATATACTATCAATAATAATATTATCTTTTAATATACATAAAATTTTACTAAAACAACAATTTAAATAATAACCTAAAAATTCAGTTTTATAATTATTAATATTTAAAATATCTAAATTTTTTTTTTTTTTTTTAAAATTATTTAATAATCTAGATTTATATTTTTGTTTTTCTAATAAATTATTAAAATTATTAATATCTAAAATAATATTATTATATTTACAAACTTCCTCAATTATATTTAAAGATAAACCATAAGTATCATAAAGTAAAAAAATTATTTTTCCATCTAAAATATTTTTATGTTTTAATTTAAAAATATAATTTTTTAAAATTTTTAAACTATAATACAAATTATTAAAAAATTTTTTTTCTTCATTAAATATAACTTTTTTAATATTAATAAAAATATTTTCAATATTATTTAAATTATAAAATTTATTAAATCAATTCTTTAAAAAATAAAATAATTTATATAAAATTAAATCTTTAACTTTAAAAATTAAAATTATATAAGTTAAAACTCTTCTAATAATTTTACGTAAAATATAACCTCTATAATCATTAGAAGGTGTTAAACCATCAATAATTAAATAAATTATTGATCTTATATGATCAGAAATAATATTAAAAACAAAATTATTATTTGAATTTATTTTTATATTAAAAAATAAAGATAATATATTTTTTAACTCTTTAAAAATATCAATATCAAAAATTGATTTAACATTTTGTAAAATACAAGATATTCTTTCTAAACCAATACCAGTATCTACTGATTTATAAGGTAATGAATTAACTTTACTTGAAGAACATATATTAAATTCTACAAATACTAAATTTCAAATTTCTAAATACTTATCAGTATTTTTGTCTAATATAAAATTATCAATATTACTATCAAATAAATTATAATATATTTCTGTACTATAACCACAAGGACCATAATCTGACATTCTTCAAAAATTATCAGATTTTTCATATATTAAATTAGTATCTTTATTTCCTATTAAAAAAATATTACTTTCAGGTATACCAATAACATTTTTTCAAATATTATATGTAATAGTATCATTTATATGAACTGTAATAATAAATTTATTTTTATCTATTCTAAAATATTTTTTTTCAGTTAATAATTCTCAAGAATATAATATTGCTTCTTCTTTAAAATAAGAATTAAAACTAAAATTACCCATCATTTCAAAAAATGTATTATGTCTATTAGTATAACCTATATTATTAAAATCATTATGCTTTCCACTAATCCTCAAACAACGTTGTATAGTAATAATATTTTTATAAAATATTTTTTTATAACCTAAAAATATATCTTTAAATTGATTCATACCAGCATTAGTAAATAATAAAGTATTATCATTTGATATTAATGAACTACTTTCAATTAAAGTATGATTTTTAGATTTAAAAAAATCTATAAATATATTACGCGTTCTATTAAAATTCATATACATAATATGTTAAAAATATATAAATTAAATTTAAATAATAATATTTATTATAAGTCAATTAAATTAAAAACTTAACATTAAATATATTAATATTTATAATATTGGTATAATATTTAATATGGAAAAAAATAAAGAAAAAAATATAAAAAATATTATTGAATATATAGAAAAAAAATTTGGTAAAGGATCTATAATGAAATTAAATAATGAAAAAATATATAATAATATAGAAACTATATCAACAGGTTCAATATCATTAGATATTTCTTTAGGAATAGGAGGATTACCTTTAGGTAGAATAATAGAAATATATGGACCAGAATCATCAGGTAAAACAACTTTAACATTAGAAATTATATCATCTGCTCAAAAAAAAAACAAAAAATGTATATTTATAGATGCAGAACATGCATTAGATCCTATATATGCTAAAAAAATAGGAGTAAATATAGATGAATTATTAATATCACAACCAGACTACGGAGAACAAGCATTAGAAATATGTAATACATTAGCAAAAAAAAAAAAAATAGATGTAATAGTAATAGATTCAGTAGCTGCTCTTACACCAAAAGCTGAAATTGAAGGAAAAATAGGAGATTCACATATGGGATTAATTGCTCGCATGATGAGTCAAGCTATGAGAAAATTAGCTAAAAATATATATAAATCAAACATATTATTAATATTTATAAATCAAATAAGAATTAAAATTGGAACAATATTTGGAAATCCTGAAACTACTACAGGAGGTAATGCTTTAAAATTCTATTCATCTATAAGAATAGATATAAGAAAAATAGGAAATATAAAAAAAAATGATGAAATTATTGGAAATAAAACAAGAATTAAAATAATAAAAAATAAATTATCATCCCCATTTAAACAAACAGAAATACAAATATTATATAATAAAGGAATAAATAAATATGAAGATGTAATAAATACAGCTACAAAATATAACTTTATAAAAAAAAATTCAACATGATATTTTTATAAAAATATTAAAATAGGTCAAGGAAAATCAAAATCCTCAAAATTTTTAGAAAAAAATCCAATATTATATAATAAAATAATAAAAAAAATAAAAAAATATAAAAAAATAAATTAATCATTTAAAATTAAAAAAATATTATTAGTAACATCATTTATATTTTTATTAGCATTAATAATATAATAACTTTTTTTAGTATAATTTTTAAATTTATTTTTATAAAAACATCTTAAATATATTAACTCATAATAATATATAGATATTCTTTTTTTTACAACTGATATATTAATATCATCTTTTCTAAAAGATAATTTTTCTCCAGTTATATCATCTAAACCATACTTTTTAGGAGGATTATACAATAAATGATATATTCTACCAGAATTAATATGTACTCTTCTACCAAATAAACGTTTAAATAATAATTTATCATAAACATATAATTCAATTACATAATCTATATTTAAAAAATCTAAAGATTTAGCTTGAATTATATTTCTAGGAAAACCATCAAATAAATAACCATATTTACAAAAATTACTAATTATAAAATTTTTAACTATTTTAATTATAATATTATCAGATATTAATTTTCCTAAAAAAATTTTTTTTTTAATATTAATATCTTTTAAATGATAATTACGTAATATATCACCTAAAGATATTAATTTTAACTTATATTTATCAGAAATCAATCTAGATTGAGTTCCTTTACCTGAACCAGGAGGTCCGAATAAAATAATATTCATAAAAAAAAAAAAATTAATAAATTATTTTATTATTAATTTAGAAATTAAATCATTACTTAATTTAATAAAATCAACAGGATTATTTAAAGAATTTGTTTCAATTAATAATGCTTGATAATATAAATAATATATTCATTTCTTAAATAATAAATTATCTTGAATACTATTAATATATTTAAACAATATATGATTAGGATTTATTTCTAATAAATACTTAACTTCAGGAACCTCTTTACCAACATTAGATAATAATTTAGACATTTGAGTGCTAATTTCATTTATAGATGTAGTAACAACAACAGGAAAAATATCTAATTTATTAGTTATTTTAATATCTTTTACTTTATTTCCTAAAACATTTTTTATACGCAATATTAAATTAGAATAAATGCTTTCATTTAAATTTTTAATTTTAGAATCACTAGAAACTATAATATTATTATCAGTAATACTATTTTTATTAATTGATAAAAATTTAATTCCTTTAAAATCTAATAAATAAGACATCATTCATTCATCTATTTTATCAAACATTAATAAAACTTCTATTTTTTTTTTACGATATATTTCTAAATGAGGACTATTAAAAGCAGAAAGATAATTATCAGAAACAATATAATAAATTTTATCTTGACCTACAGACATACGTTTTAAATATTCTTCTAAAGATACATATTCTTTTTCATTATCACAAAAAGATGAACAAAATCTTAATAATAAACATATTTTATAACGATTATTTATATCTTCAGCTATGCCTTCTTTAAGGATATTACCAAATTCTTTTCAAAAAATAAAATATTTATCTTTATTAAAAGATAATTTATTTAATAAATTTAAAGTTCTATTTGTTAAACTAGAACGTAATATATTTATAAAAGGACTATCTTGTAATATCTCTCTAGAAACATTTAAATTCAAATTATTAGTATCTATTATACCTTGTACAAATCTTAGATAAAAAGGAATTATTTTAGATATACCATCCATTATAAAAACTCTATTTACATATAATTTTATTCCATTTTTATATTCATCTCTATTTCAAATATTCCATGGACATGTATCAGGTATATAAATTAAACTAATATACTCATTTTTTCCTTCAACTACATTATGAGATCAAATTAAAGGAGAACCTAAACTATTAGTTATAGAATTATAAAAACTTATATAATCTTTTTCTAATATATCTTTTTTATTTTTTATTCATAAAGCATTAGATACATTTATTTTTTTTCAAACAAATTTATTACTTTTTTTATCTAAAATTTTAAGATTTATAGGAATATTTATATAATTAGAATATTTTTTTACTGTATTTTCAATAAAAGAACTTTCTAAAAAATTTTTATTTGAACTTTTAATATTTAATATAATATCAGTTCCAATATTTTCTTTAAATTTATTATCTATTGAATATTCACCAGAACCATCAGACATTCATAAAAATCCTCCTTTTTTATCTTTATCCTTAATAGATTTTGTATGCACTGTTACTAAATCAGAAACCATAAAAGATGAATAAAAACCAACACCAAACTGACCAATTAAATTATTAATATCTTTATTACTAATATTATTTAAAAATTCTTTAGTACCAGATTTTGCTATATTACCTAAATTATTTATTAATTCATCCTTTGTCATACCTATTCCATTATCACTAATTATTAAATTTTCATTTTCTACAAAAATTTTTATATTATAATCAAAATTCAAATTATTAATATCTTTATTTTTATTACTAATATAATAAAATTTTAATCTATCTATAGCATCAGATGCGTTAGAAATCAATTCTCTTAAAAAAATTTCTTTATTAGAATATAAAGAATTAATCATTAAATTTAATAATTGTTTTATTTCAGATTTAAAAACATAATTTTTTTTAATCATTTAAAAATATATCCTCAATTTTATTTAAAAAAACAAAAAATTAATAATAAAAAAAATTAAAATTAAACTTATTATAAATATAATAAGTTAAATACTATTTAATTACAAAACTATTATTTTTATATATAAAAGACTTCAAAACATAAAAATCAAAAATTATTTTTTTATTATAATATAATAAAATTTTTTCTTGACAATATAAAAATATTTTATAATAAAAAATTAAATCATTCAATAAAATATATTTTTTAAATCTAATAAATATACTTAAACTCTTTTTTTCATAAAATTTATTTAAATTATTTAAATTTTTAGGAAAAATAATTAAAAATAATAAAATATATAATTTATCTAATAAAGATGAAATAAAATTATAATAATTAATATTTAAATTATTTAATTTATTTAAAAAATAAAATATCTTATTATCCTTTAAAAATAAATATTTCATAAATAAAAATATTCATTTATCATGAACTATATCTAATAATAAATAAACACTATTATTAGAAATATAAAAACCATTATTAAATAATATTAATTGATCTAATAATATTAATGCATTTCTCATGCTACCTTTAGAATATGAAGATATTATATTTATAGAATTTTTACTAATAAATATTTTTTCTTTATTTATTATATAATGTAATCTATTAAAAATATCTATTTTACTTAAAGGTTTTAAGTTAAATGACATACACCTAGATAAAATAGTATCAGGTATTTTATTAATCTCTGTTGTAGCAAATATAAATTTAACATGATTAGGTGTTTCTTCTAAAATTTTTAATAAAGCATTAAAACTATAACGAGATAACATATGAACTTCATCTATTATATAAATTTTATATCTCATTGATATAGGTAAATAATAAACTTTATCTAATATCTCTTTAATATCTTCTACTTTTGTTCTAGAAGCTGCGTCAATTTCAATAACATCACAAGATTTACCTAAATCAATATTCAAACAATTTAAACATTTACCACAAAATAAATTAGTAATTCCATTAATACAATTTAAACCCTTTGAAAAAATTCTAGCTAAACTAGTTTTTCCTACACCATAAGATCCATAAAATAAATAACAATTATGTATTTTATTTAATTTTAAACTATTTATTAAAATTTTAATAACAAATTTATGGCCTACAAAATCATTAAAAAATTTAGGTCTTCACTTTAAAGATAAACTATTAAAAAATTTCATAAATATTACATAATATTATATATAATTAAAATTATAATAATAATATAAAATTTTTCCATTACGTATTATTTTTAATAACATAAACTTAGGTTCAGAAAAAACAAAATTACGTAAATCTAATAAATTTTTTATCTTACTATTATTAATTTTTAATATTATATCATTTTTTTTTAAGATATTAAAAAATTTAGAATAATTAAATACTTTTCCAACATATACACCAAAAATATTATTTTTAAATAAATTTAAATAATTATAAGTACTTAAACCTACACCATTAAAATAATTAAATGATACATCAAAATTATACTTATTATTTTTTTTATTAAACAAATATAAACATTTATAAATTAATTTATTATTTCTTAATATACCAATTTTAATTTTATCACCGAATACAAAATTACTTAATTTACTATAAAAATCTTTAAAAGATAAAACTTTATCATTATTTAATGAAACAATAATATCACCTGTATAAATTTTATATTTTTTTAATAATGAATAATCATATATATCACTAATTAATATACCATATTCACTATTTATATAATCTATATTATTAAAATTATTTACATCAATACCAGAAAAACCTAAATCTATATGTTTTACTTCTCCTATTTTTATTATTTGATTTATAACATTACGTAATGTATAAAATGGTATAGAAAAACTAATACCCAAATTACTATTATTATTTTTAGATATTAGTACAGCTGTATTAATACCTATTAATTCTCCCTTATTATTAACTAATGCACCACCAGAATTACCAGAATTTATAATAGCATCGGTTTGTATAAAATCTTCATATTTTTGTATACCTATATTATTTCTATTAAAACCAGATATTATTCCAGAAGTTACAGATAAACCTAAATTATAAGGATATCCTAAAGAATATACTCTATCACCAATATTTATTTTATTTAAATCACCTAACTTTATAGAACTAATATTTTTAAAATTATTTATCTTTAAAATAGATATATCCATATCTTTATCAGAACCTACTAACATAGCTTTAAATATTTTTCCATTATGTAATTTAACTTTTATATCAATAGGATTATCACCAATTACATGATTGTTTGTTATAATATATCCATTTTTTTTATCTATAATTATCCCTGTGCCTAAACTAATATGTAAAAAATTATTCCTATCTACAATATATTTAAAATTTTTAACAAAATTTAATTTATTTATATATTTTTTATTTAATAAACTATTTTTAATATATAAATTTCTATAACCAAAAAAACTAGATTTTATTAAAACTAAAGATTTACTAATATCTTTAAAATTTATAAATTTATTTGAGTTATCAAATAAATTTTCTTTACTTATACAATTAAAACTAAAAATAAAACATAAAAATAAAAAAAATATTTTTTTCATAAAATAAATATCTCTTAACAATTTAATTATATTAATTATAATATATATATATTATATATAATTAAAATTTACATAAAAACTATAAAATAAAAATATTATTTAAATACATAAATAATAAAAATAAAAAAATATTTTTAAAATTAAAAATTATATTTAATAAACAAAATAAAAAAATAAATAATTATTTTAATTTATAAAAATTTAAAAAAAAATTAAATAAAATAAAAAAAAATAAATAAAATTATATATACAAAAATATAATTAATTATTAATATATATATTTATTATTTTATATAAATCTTCATAAGAATTTGGTAAATTTATTAAAATTTTTAATGTTTCATAATAATAACAATCCAACATATTTATAAATAAATTAAAAGATTCTATTTTATATTCTTGATTTGGATCTTTTTGAGCATAAACACATAAATTTATACCCTCTTTTAAATTATCTATTGAATATAGATATTCTTTTCAAAAAAAATCAAGAGTCTTTAACATTATGTTTTTTTGTAAATCATTAATTATCTTTTTTCCAAAAACTAATTTAAATTTATTATAAAAAATATTTATTTTATTTAATAAAAAATTACAAATCTTAACATAATTGCTATCAATAAAATTCAAATTAATAAAATTAATATTAATATAATTATAATATCTTAAAAATTTTTTATAATTATTATTAAAATAATAAATTAATTTTTTTACTACTTTTTTTATAACAATAAAAATATTTAAAATAATTTTATTAGAATACAAAACTTTATTTCTTTTTAAATAAATTATTTTTCTTTGATTATTATATATATCATCATATTCTAATAATTGTTTACGAATTTCAAAATTACGATTTTCTATTTTTTTTTGAGCATTTTCAATACAATTAGTAACTAAAGGATGTTTAATATAATCTCCATATTTTAAACCAAATTGTCTCATAAAATAAATAATATTTTTATTAGAAAACATTACCATTAAATCATCTTCCATAGAAATATAAAATTGAGAAGAACCAGGATCTCCTTGTCTACCAGATCTACCCCTTAATTGATTATCCAATCTTCTAGATTCATGTTTCTCTGTACCTATAACATATAAACCACCTAAAGAAACCACTAAATTATGATCAATTATTCAATTTTTTTTTATTTTTTTTATTTTATTTTTAGAATTTAATTTATTTTTTATTTTTAAAATTTCATTATATAAATTACCTCCTAAAATAATATCTGTTCCTCTACCAGCCATATTAGTAGAAATAGTTACAGATTTATATTTACCTGCTTGAGATATAATACTAGCTTCAAACATATGATATTTTGCATTTAAAACTTTATGTTTTATACCACATTTAAATAATTTTTTAGATAAAATTTCAGATTTTTCTACAGAAATAGTACCAACTAATACAGGTTGTCCTATTTTATTTTTTAGTTTTATATCACTTATTATGGCGTTTATTTTTTCTTCTTCTGTTAAATAAACTAAATCATCATAATCTATTCTTATATTAGGTTTATTTGTAGGTATAACAACAGTATCTAATCCATAAATAGAATAAAACTCAGAAGCCTCAGTTACTGCTGTACCAGTCATTCCACAAATTTTATAATATAATCTAAAATAATTTTGAAAAGTAATAGAAGCTAGTATTTTACTTTCTTTTTGAATTTCAACATTTTCTTTAACTTCTATAGCTTGATGTAAACCATCAGATCATCTTCTATCAGGAGATATCCTTCCAGTATATTCATCAATAATAAAAACTTTATTATCTTTAATTAAATAATCAACATTTTTTTTATAAAGATAAAAAGCTTTTAATAAAGATATTATATAATACATAATATCAATATTTTTAGAAGAATAAAATACTTCTTCTTTGCTAATTATATTATTTAAAATACATAATTCTTCAATTCTTATTATACCTTTTTCAGTTAAAAAAACTTGATTTAATTTTTTATCAACTACAAAATCACCATATTTATCATTTTTATCACATGAAACTTTAAGTTTTAATACAATATCTTTACATTTATAATAAAAATTACTATCATATTCATCATTACCAGAAACTATTAAAGGAGTTCTTGCTTCATCAATTAAAATAGAATCAATTTCATCTAAAATAGAATAATATAAATATCTACGTTGAACTTTATCTTTAATAGAAAAAACCATATTATCTTTTAAATAATCAAATGCAAATTCATTATTTGTACCATAAGTTATATCTGATAAATATGAAATTTTTTTATTATTTATAGACATACCATTTAAATTAATACCTATATTTATACCTAAAAAATTAAATAATAATTTATGATTATCATAATCTCTTTTAGCTAAATAATCATTAACAGTTACTATATGTACTCCCTTACTAAAAAGAGAATATAAATAAGCAGGTAAAGTAGCTGTAATACTTTTACCTTCACCGGTTTTCATTTCTATTATATATCCATAATATAAAGATATAGAACCTAATAATTGAACATCAAATAATCTTATACCTAAAACTCTCTTAATTGATTCTCTTATATTAGAAAAAACATTTATTATAAATAAATCATTAATTTTATTATTTTTAAATAAAAAATTACGATATTTAATAGTATTATTTTTTAAATCACTATCAGAATAATTAACAAATTTTTTTTCTAAATCATTAATTTTGCAAACTAATTCATTAAAAAAATCAATTCTTTTTTTATCTTTATTACCAAAAATATAAGAAAATAATTTAATAAACATAATAAATTTTAATAAAAAATTAAAACAATATAAATATTTATATTATTAAATATTAATAAATAATTATAATATATTTTATATTAAAATAATACTTATAAAAAAATAAAATAAAATAAATCACACACACATATATATATATATATAATTTCATTATATTAATATAATTAATAAATTTTTTAAAAAAATTTATTTTTTTAAAAATATTATTTAAATTAAAATTTAATATTATTTTAATTATTTAATAAAATACTAGATAAAACTAAAGTAATATATAATTTATTAATTATACTAAAATTTAATTTTATTAATATAACAATATTTATTATTTTTAAATTAAAACTTTATTTATATAACCATAAATAAATTTAAATCCTTTCAATTTAAAATATAAATTAAAATTCAATAATTATTAAAATACCTTTAACAATATATAAATTTATCTTATTCAATAAAATATTATATAAAATTAATTTAATTACTTTAAGACAATATAATTTATTTTCTATTAAATTCAAATACTATTAATTATATTAGTACTTTATATTAAAAATATAAATTATATATACTATAAAAATAAATATTTATTAAATTTAATTTTAAAACTAATTAATAAATATTTTTTATAAAATTATTAAAAAAAAAATTATTAATATAATTAAATACATTAATTAAAAAAAAATACTTTTTATATAAACTATTTAATAATTTATTATTAAAAAATATTATTAAAAAAATTACAAATTAATATAAATTATTTTATATACTATATATATAAAGGTTTATAATATTTAAAAAAAATTTAATTATAATATAAATAATTAATATATTAAATTTTTAAATTATTTTAAAAAAAAAAAATAATATCTACTTTATAAATAATAAATATATTAATCATTATTTAAAATACATAATAAAATTTTTTATTATATTTATAAATATTTTTCACTAATATAAATATAAAAACTATATTCTAAACTATTAATTATTTTTTTAATATTTAAATTTTTATTTTTAAAATATATTTTTACATAAAATTTTAAAATAAATATTTACAACATAAAATAAATATTTTCAATATTTTTATTATAAAAATAATTTATTATATTACATCATAATCTACCTATATAAATAACTTTTATACAAAATTTAATAAAAACAAGACATTAACAATTATATATATATACATATATATATATTAAAAAAAATAATAAAATAAAATAATTTTATAAATTAAGAATATAAAATACTTAAAACCAAATCAGAATAACTAATACCATAATAATTAGCAGAAATAGGAATTAAACTATTTTTAGTCATACCAGGTACTGTATTTAATTCTAAAAATCAAATATTATTAAATTTATCAACAATATAATCTATTCTTATACAACCTTTACAACCTAATATATTTCATATATTTATAGAAATATCAATTAACTTTTTTTTTATAAAATCATTAATATATATAGAATAAACAACATTTCTATCAATATATTTAGTTTTATAATCAAACATATTACTACTATACTTAATTTTTATAGGACATAAAACTTTACCATTAATAATACCTACTGTATATTCATCACCAATAATATACTTTTCAACTAAAATATCTTTATAAGATTTATTAATGCTTAAATATTTTTTAAAATCATTAAAATTATAAATTAATTTTAAACCAATACTAGATCCATGACAATTAGGTTTCATAATAAAAGGTAAACTTATTTTCTTTATTATTTTATTAAAAATATAAATATACTTTAATTTATTAATTCTAAAAATATTATTTAATAAAAAATTTGGTAATACATTAATATTAAATTTTCTTAAAAAAAAATTTATTTTATATTTATCTATTGATAAAGAAGATACAAATAAACCACTACCAGTGTAAGGTATTTTAAAATAATCAAGCATACCTTGTATGCTTCCGTCTTCTCCTCATTTACCATGTAATGATATAAAAACCTTATTAATTTTTATATTTAAAAAATCATTTAAAGAAAAATATTTCATATCAATAGGATAAACATTAATATTAAAATTAATTAAAACTTTAAAAATAGAATAACCAGACTGAATAGAAATATTTCTTTCAGTAGAATTACCACCAAAAAAAATAGCTACACTATATTTAGTTTTCATAAAAATTATTTAATATATTTAAAAATGAAATCAAACATAATCAAATTAATATTACCAGCTCCTTGAAATAATAAAATATCTTTATTTAAAATAATATTTAATAAACAATAAAATAATTCTTTTTTATTATTTAATAATAAAATATTTTTATTTCCATAATTATCATATATTTTATTCAACAAAATATTACTATTAATATTAAAATTATTAATTTCACTAGCTGAATAAATATTTAATAATAATAAAATATCAACTTTATATAAAACATTAACAAAATCATTTAATAATAAATTAGTTCTAGTATATCTATGAGGTTGAAAAATCATTACTATTCTTCTATTAGATCATGATTTGAATATACCATCTAATGTAAAATTAATTTCTGTAGGATGATGACCATAATCTAATATAAATAACAAATCATTATATACATAATTATTAAAAGAAAAAGAAAATTTACCTATAACTTCAGATCTTTTATCAACACCTTTAAATGCATACAAAGATTTTTGTAAATTATAAAAATCAATATAAATAAATTGTGATAATAAACTAATACTTGCAACACAATTTAAAATATTGTGTTTTCCAAATAAATTAATTTCAATTTTTTTATAAATATTTTTATTATTTATTAAATCAAATAAACACTTATTCTTATCTTGAATAACATTTTTAATATAAAAATCAGAATATTTTTTAAAACCATAAGTAACAATATTACAATTAAAAACATTATTTAATAATATTTTTTTTATATTTTTATCATCTATACAACAAATAAGATACCCATAAAATGGAATTTTTTTTAAATATTTAATAAAATTATAAATTAAATTATTAATATCATTATTATAATTATTTAAATGATCAGAATCAATATTATTTAAAATAACTATAGATGGATTTAAATATAAAAAATTACCATCACTTTCATCTAATTCTAATAAAAAATATTCACTATTACTTAAATAAATATAAGAATTAATAGATTTTATATTACCACCATTTATACAATTTATTTTAATACCATTAAAAAAAAACAAATCAAATATAAAAGAAGTAGTAGTAGTTTTACCATGACTACCCATAACAACTATAACATTATAAAATCTAACTAATTCATACAACATTAATATTCTAGGTATAACAGGTATATTTAATAACTTAGAATATATTATTTCTTCATTAAATAAACTTATAGCAGAAGAATAAACAACTAAATTAACATTCATAACATTCTTCTTAGAATGATTATTATAAATTTTAACACCCAAAGAAGAAAGATAATCAGTTCTATCATTAAATGATATATCAGAACCAGTTATATTATATCCTAAAAATAACATATATTCTGCTATACCAGACATACCTACTCCACCAATTCCTATAAAATGTATAATATATTTTTTTTTATTATACATATTAAAAAATAAATTTTTATTTTTCACTAAATTAACCTTATTTAAATATTATAAATTTCATTAATAAATTTTTCATTAGAATTTTTAATTCTATTAATATAAGCTAAATTAGCCATATTAAATAATTTTTTTCTATTTAAATTCAATATAATATTTAATAAATATTCAACATTTAATTTTTTTTCATCTATCATGATAGCTGCTTTATTTTTAACTAAAAACTCAGCATTTAAATATTGATGTTTATCTTTATGAATAAAAGGAATAAATATTGCTGCTAATCCTATACTGCTAATTTCACTAACAGTTAAAGCTCCAGATCTACAAATTACTAAATCAGCTCACATATAAGCTTTCTTCATATCATTAATAAAATCAACACATAAATAATTATTACCAAGAAATAAATTACTATTATAATTTTTAGATCCTACTTGATGTCAAAAATTAAATTTATTTTTATCTATTATTTTAACTATACTATATATAACTTTATTTATTACTTCACACCCTTGACTACCACCAATAACTAATATATTAATTGGATAACCATCTCTTTTTCTTAATCTATACTTAGGTTTAGAAATAGATAATAATTCACTTCTTATAGGATTTCCAACAACAGGTATATTTATATCATTAAATGTACCAGGAAAAGCTTGAACAACCTTATTAGAAATATAATATAAATATTTATTAGAAAAACCAACAACAGAATTTTGCTCATGTATCATAGTAGGTATATTACAAAAATAAGAAGATATAATTCCAAAAAAAGATATATAACCCCCAAAACCTAATATTATATCAGGTTTTCACTTTTTTATTTTTGAAATAATATTTAAAATAATTTTAGGAATTAAAAAAAAATTTATTATTTTATTTAAAAAACTTAAATTATAAAAAGAAGGTATATATACAAAATCAATATCAAAATTATATTTAGGAACCAAAATAGATTCTAATCTATTATTAGATCCTATTCATTTTATTAAACATCCTCGACTTTTTAAAATTTTAGATATAACTATTCCAGGAAATATATGACCACCTGTACCACCTGTTATAATCATTACACGTTTTAATATCATGTTTAATTGCCTAAATTTAACTATATTTATTAACTAATTTTATAAATTCATTTCCTCTATGTTCATAATTTAAAAATTGATCTAAACTAGAACAAGCTGGAGAAAACAAAACTATATCATTATATCTTACTTTATTAGAAATATATTTAATAACATCATAAATACAATTAAATTTATAAGAAATATTAGGAATTAAATTATATATAATTTCTTTGCTTTTACCATAACAACAAATAAATAAATTTTTATATAATAATAAATATGGTTTTAATAATTTATTAAAATCAACATTTTTAGAATCTCCCCCAAGCAATAATCAAATATTACCTTTTAAATCATATAAACTATTTAAAGCTGCAACAGTACTACCAACATTTGTTGATTTAGAATCATTTATCCATAAAATACCATTTTTATTAGAAATAATACAGAATCTATGATCTAATCCTTTAAAATTAATTATTTTTTTTATAATAAAATCATTAGAAATTTTAAATATTTCACAAATACAAATAACAACCAATAAATTTAAATAATTATGAATACCCATTAAATTTATTTTTTTTACATTAATATAATTAATATTATTTTTACTTAAATAAATATTCTTATTTAAAAAATTTACATAATAATCTCCTTTATTTAAACCAAAAGTAATAAAATTTTTCTCATAATTATTATAATAATACAAAGAAAATTCATCACTACAATTAATAATACAATATTTAGAATTATTAAATATATTAAATTTAGAAAATACATAATCATGTATACCATTTGGATATCTATCAACATGATCGTAACTAATATTTAATATACTAGAACACATGCTTTTTAAAGAATATGAATATTCTAATTGAAAACTAGAAAGTTCTAAAATATAAAAATCACTATTATTATTTAATAAAGATAATACAGGTATACCTATATTTCCACCTAAAGATACATTTATACCATAAGATTTTAAAATATTATACAATAACGAAACAACAGTACTTTTACCATTAGTACCTGTTATTGATATAATAGGTTTATTATTTTGTCTACAAAATATTTCTATATCATTAATAATTTCTATACCTTTATTTTTAGATTCTATTATATAAGGATGAAAAGAAGAAATTCCAGGACTAATAACAATTAAATCTGAATTTAATATTCATATTTTTTTAAAATAACCAAAAAAAAACTCTATACCCTTAGGAACAATATCTTTATTCAAATTACGAGAATCATTCAATCTAGGAAAAATATTTAATGAAATAAAATAATTTACACACGATAAACCAGTTATACCTGCACCTAAAACAATAATTTTTTTGTATCTACTATAAATTGACATAATTATTATAAAATAATATTAATAAAGAAAAAATAAAAAACAAAAAAGATAAAAATCAAAAAAAAATAACAATATTAATTTCTTTATAACCTAAAGATTCTAAATGATGATGTATAGGAGCTATATTAAATATTTTTTTTTTAAATAATTTAAAAAATAAAATTTGTAAAAAAACAGATAAAAATTCTATAATAAAAACAAATCCACTAACAAATAAATATAATTCTTTATTTAATATAATAAATAAAGAAGCTAATAAACAACCTAAAGATAAAGAACCAACATCACCTAAAAAAATCTTTGCTGGATAAAAATTATAATATAAAAAAGAAAATAAAAATCCAATAATTATACTAATAATTATTAATAAATTCTTTAAAAATAATAAAAAATTACTAACATAATAAAAATTAAAAAAAATAAAATTATAATAATAATAAAAAATTATTATAACTAAAAATAAAAAATTTAATATTAAAGGAATACTAACTAAACCATCTAATCCATCAGTAAAATTAACTGCATTTAATATACAAAATAAAAATAAATAATAAAATAATATATATATATAATTAAATTTAAATTTAAAATTTAAAATATCTAAAATATAATTACTTTCCTTAAAAAAAAAATTATATAAATAAATAACATATAATAAAGATACTAAAGTCTGTAAAATAAATTTAATAAATATAGATAATCCATTTGAATTAAATCTAAAACATTTTAAATAATCATCAAAAAAACCTATTAAAAAATTTAAAAAAAAATATAAAAATAAAAAAAAAATTATATTATGAAAATTAAAAAAAAAATAAAAAATTAAAAAAAATAAAAATGGAAACAAAATAATAAAACCACCCATAGTAGGAATATTACTTTTATATTCATGTCCTTTAGGACCTAAAGGTCTTATATTTTGAAAAACTTTTTTTCTATTTAAATAATTTATAAAAAAATTAGTAAAAACAAAAGATATAAAAAAAGAAATAATTAACGGTAAAAGAAAATAAAAAAAAAACAATTTTTTAAAAATATAATATAAAAACATAAATATACCTATTATAAATAATTAATAATATTATTCATATTAAAAAAATTAGAACCCTTTATTAATATAGTAATATCATTAAAAATTACTAACATATTTTTTATTTTATTTAATAAATTATTAAATGAATAAAAATGTTCCCCTATTAAACTATATTTACTAATATAATAACTATATTTACCTATACTTAGTATTTTATCAATATTAATTTTTTTATATCTTATTAATAAACCAATTTTTTTATGATAATATATAGACATATTACTTAATTCTAACATATCACCAATAACTAAAATTTTATATCCACTACATTTTTGTAAAAATAATAAACTAAAATACAAAGATCTAGGATTACAATTATAAGAATCATCTAAAATTATTTTTTTTTTTTTTAAAAATATAGGATATAATCTCCTTTTTATAGGAAAAAGGCTTTCTATTCCTATAATAATATCTTGTAAATTTACTCCTAAATATAAAGAAAAAATTATAGATAAAATAACATTTAATACATTATGTAATCCTAATAATTTTAAATATATTTTAAAATTTTTTTTATAAATACGTAAATATAAAAAAGTACCATAAATATTACATTTAATTTTATTAATTATAATATTATAAAAAAATAAATTAAATAAAGAAAATAATATAACTTTTTTATTATATAAATATTTATTTCAAAATTTAAAATAAAAAAAATTTTCATTAATAAAAGCAATTCCATTAGACAATAAATATTTAAAAATTTTACCTTTATCAACAATTATATTAAATATATTTTTAAATCCTTTTAAATGAGAAATAGATATATTAGTTAAACAAGATATATTAGGTAAAATAATTTTAGATAAATAATTAATATCACCTATTTTATTACCTCCTAATTCTAAAACAACATATTTATATTTAAAATATTGTAAATTTAATAAAGTCATAGGAATACCTATATTATTATTATAATTTAAATAATTATATAATACATTACCTGATTGTTTTAAAATATTAGAAATAATTTCTTTAACAGTTGTTTTTCCAGTACTACCTGTAATACATATAAATGTAGCACTATTTTTTTTTCTTAATCAAGATACAATTTTACCCAAAGCTATTTTAGTATCAAAAACAATTATTTGAGGAATATTTTTTATAAAAAAATATTTATTTACTAATAAAGCAGATGCACCATTTTTAATAGCATTAAAACATAAAAATTTATTATTATAATTACCTTTAATTACTATAAATAAAGAATTTATTATAAAACTATTACGAGTATCTATAGATATATTATTTACATAAATATTTTCACCAATCAATATACCATTAGTAATTAAAGATATCTTGTATAAACTTAAAAAAAATCTCATGTATATTTACCTAATAATTTGCTAACTAATTTTCTATCAGAATAACAAACTCTTTTGTTATTTTTTAATATTTGAAAATTTTCATGACCTTTTCCAGCTATTAATATTAAATCATTATAATTAGAATTTTTAATACAAAATTTAATTGCTAAAATACGATTTAAAATTATATAAACATTTTTAAAATCATAAATACCAGATTTAATATCATTTAATATTGAAAATTCATTTTCATCATATAAATCATCATTAGTAATAACTAAAATATCAGAATATTTTTTAGCAATAAAACCCATTAAACTTCGTTTGCTTTTATCTCTATTACCTGTACAACCAAAAATACATCATAATTTACCTTTACAATATTTTCTTGATTCCAATAAAATATTTTTTAAAGCATCAGGAGTATGAGCATAATCTACTATACATAAAGGTTTTTTATATATATTAAATATTTCCATACGACCTTCAGGTAATATTAAATACTTACTAGTATCTAACAAATATTTTAATTTTATATTTAAAGATAACAAAGTTACAAAACTTAATATAAAATTAATAATATTAAAATTACCAATAAAAAATACATTTAATACATCATTACCCCAAAAAGAATCAAAATATATTTTTTTTAAAAAACCATAACAATATATTTTTTTAATATATATTCATCTACAATTATTAAAATACAAAATATTTTTTTTATAAAATGTTACAGCAATAATAAATTTTTTAGGTAAATTATTAAATCATTTAAATCCTATATTATCATCAATATTAATAATTAAATTTTTTACATTAAATTCAGTAAATAATTTATATTTAGCTAATTCATAATTTTTAATATTTTTATGATAATCTAAATGATCTAATGTTAAATTAGTAAATATAACTGAAGAAAAAAATAAAGATTTAACTCTATTTTGAATTAAAGAATGTGAAGATACTTCCATTGAAGTAAATTTTGAACCTTTCAAATAAAAATTATTTAAATTATTTTGAATATCAACAGAAGAAATAGTAGTATTTAAAGTAGGATATAAATCATTATAAAAACCATTACCTATAGTACTTAATAAAGTACTTTTATATCCTAATAAATATAATCAATAAGAAATAAAATTAACAACAGTAGTTTTTCCATTAGTACCAGTTACACCTATTAATTTAATTTTTTTACTTGGATTATCATAAAATTCACCTGATATTTCAGATAAATAATAATCTAAATTTAATATATAAAAAATAAAAATATTATATTTTAAATTATATAAACAATAATTCTTACTTAAATTAGAATAAGTTAATACAGACACAGCTCCATTTAATACTGCATTATAAATATATTTTCTACCATTTGATTTATATCCTTTTAATGCTACAAACAAAAAATCTTTTTTTATTAAATTACTATTAATACTTATACCACAAATATAAATATTTGGTATATCTAAAAAATCAAAATATTTAATTAAAATTTTATTTAATAATACATATTTTCTCAAAAATATCCTCTTTATTTTATTAAAAAATTAAATTTTTTCTGCAACCCTTAATAAACTACTTCTAATTCTATTATTTAATAAAATTTCTTTATATGAACATTTAAATTTACCTAAATTAATCATTTTAATAGGATTTAAATATTTTATTTGATTATATGTTAAAGGTAAATCATTTAATAATAAATAATTACTATCAGATTTTTCTTTTATAAATTTTTTAACTATTCTGTCTTCTAAAGAATGAAAACTAATAACTACTAATCTGCCTTTTTTAGAAAGAATATCATAAGAATTATATAAACTATTACGTAAAACATCTAATTCATTATTAATAAAAATTCTAAATGATTGAAAAATTCTAGATAATGTTTTAAAACATCTATTATTATTTAAAGATTTTTTTATTAAATTTGATAATTCTAAAGTAGTAAATATCTTTTTTTTTTTTATATAATTAAAAATATAATTACTTATCTTTTTTGAATATTTATCTTGACTATAATTTTTAATTATTTTATAAATATTTTTTTTACTAGCTTTGTTAATTCATTTACTTAAAGGAAAACCATAATTTTGATTCATTCTCATATCTAAAGGTCCATTCTTCAAATAAGAAAAACCTCTACTATAATCATCTAATTGTAAAGTTGAAATACCTAAGTCAAAAATAATTCCATTAATTTTACCCAATAAATTAAATTTTAAAACATATTTTTTTATATTACAAAAATTATCATTAATTAATACTAAACGTTTATCCTTTATTTTATTTTTACCTAAATTAATAGAAATAGGATCACAATCAAAAGAATATAATCTACCTTCTTTACTTAAGTATTCCAAAATTTTTAAAGAATGATAACCACAACCAAAAGTACAATCAATATAAATTCCATTTTCTTTAATATTCAAAACATTATATAATAAATCTAAAAAAGGAGGTTTAAATATATTAAACATATTTAATAAACCAATTTAAAAAATTAATAATTATAAATAATAACATATTTATATTTTTAAAGTAATTATATTTAATTTATTAATATAAAATAAATTAATATATAAAAATTAATAACAATTAATAAAAATAAAAAAATGAAAAAAATAATTATTGCAAATTGAAAATTAAATGGAAATTTAAAATTTATAAAAAAATATTTTAAAATATTAAAAAAAAATATAAAAAAGGAAATAAATTATGAAATATCAATATCACCGCCAATTTTATATTTACAATATATAAATAAAATTATAAAAAATATAAAATATTTAACATTAACATCACAAAATATAGATATACACTCAAATGGACCATACACTGGAGAAATATCTGGATTAATGTTAAATGATATAGGAATAAAATACACATTAATAGGACATTCAGAAAGAAGAAAATTTCATAATGAAGACAATAAAATAATTTTTAATAAAATAAAATCTTCTATAAAAAATAAAATAATACCAATATTATGTATAGGAGAAAATATAAATGATTATATAAATAAAAATAGTGAAAAAGTATGTAAAAATCAATTAAAATATTTAATAAAAAATAATAATAAAAAAATATTTAATAATATAATTATTGCATATGAACCTATATGAGCTATAGGAACAGGAAAAACTGCAAATATAAATCATATAAATAAAATACACAAATATATAAAAAAATATATAAAAAGAAAAGAAATAACAAATAATATAAATGTCATATATGGAGGATCAATAAAATATAAAAATGCTAAAGAAATTATTAAACAAAAATATATAGATGGATTATTAATAGGTAATTCTTCATTAAATATAAACGAATTTATAAAAATAATAAATATAAAATAAAAAAATGAAAAAACAAAAATTTTTAATATCAGGTCCAAATAAAATACACGGTGATGTAAAAATATCAGGATCAAAAAATTCTGCATTACCAATACTTTTTAGTTGTTTATTAACAAAAAAAGATATAAAACTCAAAAATATACCAAAATTAAAAGATATAAATGTAACTATAAAATTATTTAAAAAAATAGGAGTCAAAATAAAAAAAACAAAAAATTCTATAATAATAAACTCTGAAAATATAAATGAAATTAATTTTACTAACAAACTTATAAAAAAAATAAGAGCATCTATATGATTATTAAGTCCTATATTAATAAGATTAAAAAAAATAAAATTAAGTACTCCTGGAGGATGTAAATTAGGAAAAAGACCTATAGATTTACATATATATTCTTTAAAACGTTTAGGAGTAAATATAAAATATAATAATAATATAATTATTGCTAAAATAAAAAATAGATTAAAATCTAATTTAATTAAATTTAATAAAATAAGTGTAGGAGCAACAATTACTAGTATAATGGCTTCTGTTTTAATACCAGGTATAACAACAATAAAAAATTGCGCAAAAGAACCTGAAATAACAGATATGATAAATTTTTTAAATAAAATCGGTGCTAAAATAAAATCAATAGGAACTAATACAATAATAATAAAAGGAGTAAAAAAATTAAATTCAGGAGTATATAAAATAATACCAGATAGAATAGAAACAGGAACATATTTAATAGCAGGAATAATATGTAAAAGCAAAATAACATGTTATAATACAAACCCAAAATTATTAAAATATGTTTTAAATAAATTACAAAAATCAGGAGCTGAATTAAATATAAAGAATGATTTTATAACATTAAAAATGAATAAGAGACCAAAGGCAATTAATATTATTACTAATCCTTATCCCTTATTTCCTACAGATTTACAACCTCAATACACATTAATAAATTGTATAGCAAACGGAAAAAGTATAATTGAAGAAAATATATTCAAACAAAGATTTTCACATGTTAATGAATTAAATAAAATGGGTAGTAAGTTGAAAATTATAAAAAATAAAATAATATGTCATGGAGTAAAAAAAATATCATCAAATATTATAAAAGCAAATGATTTAAGATCATCAATAACATTATTATTAGCAGCTTGTATTGCTAATGGTACTACAATAATAAAAAAAATAGATTATGTATATAGAGGGTATGAAAATGTAATAGAAAAATTTAAAAATATAGGTATAAATATTAAAATAATAAATTAATATTAATTATTTAAAAAAAAAAAAAATAAAAATAATATTATTTAATATTATAATTAATATTATTAAATCTTTTTTTTAAATTTTCCATTCTTCCTTTGGAATTAGATATTTTTTGTTTTCCAGTATAAAATGAATGACATTTATAACATACATCTATATTAATTTTTTTTTTACAAGTAGTAAATATATAAATAATATTTTTACAAGAACAAACTACTTTTAGTTTATAAATTAAAATTTTTTTATTTTTCATATTATATTAAATAATAACTCTATAAAAATTAAAAACATCTTACATTAGATGGTAAACAAGTTATTTTACAAATTTGTTTAAAATAACCACCTGGAAATAATTTAAATAAAAAAACACCATCTAAATAAATTTTATATTTTTTATTCATAAAAGTCAATAAACTATTAACATTAGGAATGGTCTCATATCTTAAATAAAATCATCTAACATAATAAATAATTTTTCAATGAATACTATTTAAAATAATACCCTCATCTAAAGCTATAGAAATAGCTATATCTTTATTTCATTTTATTTTATTCATATTATATTTATATATTAATAATATAACAAAATAAAATCAAATAAATTACTAAATAAATAATATAAAATATTCATAAAAAATAATTATTTAATAAATTTAAATAATAAAATATTAAAATATATTTCAATAAAAAAATAAAATTAATAATAATAATTTAAAAAAAAAAAATAATAAAATAAAAACTTATTATAGTATATATTTACTTAAATCTTCATTAATAATTAATTTTTTTAATTTTAATTTAACATAATATGAATCTATAATTACCGATTTATCTTTATATTTTTCAGAATTATAAGAAATATCTTCCATTAATTTTTCTAATACTGTATGTAATCTTCTAGCACCTATATTTTCAGTATTTTCATTAATTTTTCATGAAATATTTGCTAAAGATTCAATACCATCTTTAGTAAAAACAATCTTTACACCTTCTATTTCTAATAATTTAATATATTGTAATGTTATAGAAACATTAGGTTCAACTAATATTCTTTCAAAATCTTTTGTAGTTAAAACATTTAACTTTACCTTTATAGGTAATCTACCTTGTAGTTCAGGTATTAAATCAGATGGACTACAAAACTGAAAAGAACCAGAAGCTATAAATAATATAAAATCAGTTTTAACAACTCCATATTTAGTAGAAACTGTACAACCTTCAACTAATGGTAATAAATCTCTTTGAACTCCTTCTCTAGATACACTAGATTCAGAAAATTCTCCTCTTTTACAAACCTTATCTATTTCATCAATAAAAACTATACCTTGTTGCTCTACTAAATCTATAGCTTTACGTTTTACATCATCAAAATTAACTAATTTAGATGATTCTTCATCTATTAATAAATTTACAGCATCCTTTATTTTTAATTTACGAATTTTTTTCTTTTGACTACTTAAATTACGAAAAATAGATTGTAATTGATTAGTCATTTCTTCCATACCAGGAGGAGACATTATTTCAATACCTAAAGAATGAATATTTAAATTAATCTCAATAACTTTATTATCTAAAATACCATTACGTAAATCATTTAAAATAGAATCTTTATCAATAATATTTTTATCATTATCTTTTTTATTTTTTTTTAAATCATTTATTAAAATATTTAATATACGATCTTCAGCTAATTTTCTAGCTCTTAATATATTTAACTTTATAGTCTGATTTTTAATCATTTTAACAGCATAATCAACTAAATCTCTAATAATAGAATCAACTTCTTTACCCACATATCCTACTTCTGTAAATTTAGTTGCTTCAACTTTTATAAAAGGAGAATTACTTAATTTAGCTAAACGACGAGCTATTTCTGTTTTTCCTACTCCTGTAGGACCAATCATTAAAATATTTTTTGGAGTAATCTCATTTCTAATATTTTCATCAAGTTGCATCCTACGTCATCTATTTCTAAGAGCTATAGCAACAGCTTTTTTAGCATTATTTTGACCAATAATAAATTTATCTAATTCACAAACTATTTCTTTAGGAGTCATTTCACTATACATAATATTAACCTTTAATAAATAATATTAATAACGTAATTCTTTAATAGTAAAAAAATGATTAGTATATAAACATATATCAGCAGATATATTTAAAGATTTTTTAACTATTGTTTTTGCATCTAAGTCGGTATTATCTAATAATGCTTTAGCTGAAGCCAAAGCATAAGATCCTCCACTACCAATAGCAATTAAATTATCTTCAGGTTGAATAATATCACCATTTCCTGTTATAATTAAAGAATATTTAATATCAGTAATAGCTAATAAAGCCTCTAATTTTCTTAATGTTCTATCATTTCTTCAATCTTTTGCTAATTCAACAGCAGACTTTATTAAATTACCTTGATACATTTCTAATTTCTTTTCAAAATATTCAAATAAAGTAAAAGCATCAGATGTACCACCAGCAAAACCAGCTATTACTTTATTAAAATAAAGTCTACGTACTTTCTTAACATTACTTTTTAAAATAGTATTACCAAAAGTTGCTTGTCCATCACCACCCATAACAACTAAATTTTTTTTTCTTACACTTAATATAGTAGTCACAAAAAACCTATTATTATAATAATTGTTTATAAAAAATTAATTACTAGTTAAAAATTTTTTTAATTTTTTCATAGCTTTTTTTTCTATTTGACGTATTCTTTCAGCTGAAATACAATAATAATTTGCTAATTTTTTTAAAGTTAATTTTTTTTTATTATTTAATCATCTAGAAATAATAACAAATTTGCTTCTATTATCTAATAAACTTAATGCATATTTTAATTTTTTTATTATATATTTTTTTCAATTTAATTCTTCTAATTCAAAAGCAAAATTAGAATTACTATCACCTAAAATATTTAAATAAAATTTATTTTTATAATTACTATTAATATTCTTATCTAAATTTACATCTTTATTAAACATTTTAGATTCCATTTCAATTACATCTTTTACAGAAACATTAAATTTTTTAGATAAAAAAACAATTTCTTTATTATTAAATCATCTAATTTTCTTTTTATTTTTTCTTAAATTAAAAAATAATTTTCTTTGAGATTTAGTAGTAGCCACTTTAACTATTTTTCAATTTTTTAATATATAACTATGTATTTCAGCTTTTATTCAATAAATTGCAAAAGAAATTAATCTAACACCAAAAAATGGATTAAATTTGCTTATTGCTTTTAACAAACCAATATTACCTTCTTGAATTAAATCTTCTTGAGATAATCCATAACCAGAATAATTTTTAGCTATATAAATTACAAAACGTAAATTTAAAATAACTAATTCTTTAACAGAATCTAAATCTTTAAAATAATAAAATCTATTTATTAATTTATGTTCTTTTTCTAAAGTAAGTATAGGTAAAGAATTTACCATATATACATAATAATTTAAACTACTTATATTATATTTTTTAAAATTAATAACATTAACAATCATATAATTACATAATAATACAAAATTAAATATATTACATATAATTTTAAAATAAATTAAAAATTAATTTATAAACAAAATAAAAATAAAATATGAAAAAAAAATATATTAAAATAATATCAGGAAAATATAAAAATATACATATTAATACAATAATTAATAAAAATCTTAAACCTACATTATCATATATTAGAAAAATAATTTTTAACTGATTAAATAAAAAAATAAAAAATAAAATATGTTTAGATTGTTTTTCAGGAACTGGAATTCTAAGTATAGAATCATTATCAAATAATGCAAAATTTGTTTTTTTAATAGAAAAAAACTATAAAATATATAAAAATATAAAAAAAAATATAAAAAAAATTAAAAACAATAATTATAAAATAATAAATATAAATATAAATACATGACTTAAAAAAAAAAAAAATATAAAATTTGACATAGTATTTATAGATGCTCCATTTAATAATAAAAATATATTAAATAATACAATAAAACTAATAAATAAAAATAATTTTTTAAAAAAAAAAAGTATTATATATATTGAAATAAATAAAAAATATAATTTAATTATTCCAAAATCTTGAAAAATTTATAAAAAAAAAAAAATAAAAAATATAAAAATATACTTATTTGAAAAAAAATAACTATAAAAAATAATCATAAATATAATCTAAAAGTAATTTACTATAATTAGTTAAATTATAATTATTTTTATTAATATAAATATATTTTTTTAATAAACATCACTTTAAATATTTTTTTATTTTATTTTTAGATAATTTAGTATTTAAATAAAATTCATTTATATTAAATGAAAAAAACAATCTTCATCTACATAAAAAATATTCAAATATAATATCTTTATTATTTAATAAATTAACATTATATAAATAATAACCATTAATATATTTATATAAATTATTATTTTTAATTAAACGATAAATTTTATTATTAAATAAAGTTATTTTAGAATGAGAACCACAACCAATGCCAAAATAATCACCAAATTTTCAATAATTTATATTATGTAAACAAAAATAATTATTACTTTTACAAAAAGAAGAAACTTCATATTGAATATAATTATTTTTTTTAAATAAATTTAATCCTTTAAAATAAATATTTTCTAAAAAAAAATTACTTTTATATTTTAAAAATTTATTTCTTTTATTAAAACATAATTCATACCAAGAAATATGAGGTATATTAAATTTAATAGCATAATTTAAATCATTTAAAATGTCTTGATATGATTGATTAGGTAAACCATAAATTAAATCTATATTAATATTAGAAAAATTACTATTATTTAATATATCTATAGATTTTTTTATATCATAAAAAGAATAATTTCTATTTATTATTTTTAAAATATAATCATTAAAAGTTTGTACTCCTAAAGAAATACGATTAATTCCTAAACTATAATAATAATTAATTTTTTTTAAATTAATATCATCTACATTACATTCTATAGTTATTTCAATATTTTTATAAAATAAATTAGAATAAAAAAATAACTTATCAAATAAAAAACTAATAATATTTAAATTTAATAAACTAGGAGTACCTCCTCCTATATATATACTAAAAATTTTTCTATTATCATTTTTAAAATCAAAATTATTTTTTAAATCATTAATAAAACTTAATATATATTTTTTAAAAGTATTTAAATCATTTTTATATAAATAACTTAAAAAACAACAATATATACATCTACTTTTACATCAAGGTATATGTAAATATAAAGATAAAGGTATCATAATAAATAAATTATAAATAAATATATAGTTTATATCAAAACTATATAAAATAAACAATATTATATATATAATAATAAAACATGAATAATAAAATTAAAAAAAATGAAAATATTTTAAATATTCCTCCACATTCAATAGAAGCTGAACAATCAGTAATTGGAGGATTAATGATAAATAATGAAAAATGAGAAAATATAAATGAAATTATAAGTTATAAAGATTTTTTTAATAAAACTCATCAAATAATATTTAAAGAAATGCAAATATTATATTCATTATATAAACCTATAGATTTAATAAGTTTATCAGAATCATTAGAAAAAAACAAAAAAATAAAAAATGTAGGATGATTTAATTATTTAGTAGAAATATCACAAAATATACAAAATATAACAAATCTAAAATATTATGCTGAAATAATAAAAGAAAAATCTATTATGAGAAAAATAATAAATATATCTAATGAAATAATATTAAATATATTTAATCCAAAAGGAAAAAATTGCAAAGACATAATAGATATAGCAGAATCTAAAATATTAAATATAATAGAAAAAGAAATAAACAATAATAATCAACCTAAAAATATAAATTTTTTACTAAAAAAAACAAAAAATAAAATAAATAAATTATATAAAAATCCAAATTTTAAAATAACAGGATTAGACACAGGATATATAGATTTAAACAAAAAAACTTTTGGATTACAAAAATCTGATTTAATAATAATAGCAGGAAGACCTTCAATGGGTAAAACAACATTAGCAATAAATATATGCGAAAATATATCCATGTTACAAAAAAAACCAATATTAATATTTAGTTTAGAAATGACTTCAGAACAAATAATAACAAAAATAATATCTTCACTATCAAGAATAGAACAAAATAAAATAAAAACCGGAAAATTAAATTATAAAGAATGAATTAAAATATCAAGTACAATAAATATATTAAAAGAAAAAAAAAATATATTTATAGATGATTCATGTACATTAACTCCTTCAGAAATAAGATCAAAAACAAGAAAAATACATAGAGAAAATAAAGGACTAAGTTTAGTAATGATAGATTATTTACAACTAATGAAATCTTCTTCAAATTCAGAAAATAGAGCATTAGAAATAGCAGATATTTCAAGATCACTAAAATTATTAGCAAAAGAATTAAAAATACCTATAATAGCATTATCACAATTGAATAGATCATTAGAACTAAGAATAGATAAAAGACCCATTAATTCAGATTTAAGAGAATCAGGATCTATAGAACAAGACGCTGATTTAATAATGTTTATATATAGAGAAGAACTATATAACGAAAAAACAAATACAAAAGGAATATCAGAAATAATAATAGGAAAACAAAGAAATGGACCAACAGGAAAAATAAATTTATTATTTAATGGTAAAATTTCAAGATTTGATAATTATTCAATAAATAATTATTAAAAAAAAAATAAAAACAATACATATATATTTTTATAAATATTTACATTATAATTAAAATAAAAATTTTAAAAAAAATAATTTAAATTTTAAATATATGACTAGTAAAGGTATAAATAAAGTAATATTAATAGGTAATCTAGGACAAAAACCAGAACTTAGATATACATCTAATGGAAACAAAATTACAAACTTAAGTATAGCAACATCAGAAATATGAAAAGATAAAAAAACTGGAGAAAATAAAGAACAAACAGAATGACATAAAGTAATAATATTTGGAAAATTAGCAGAAATAGCTGTTAAATATTTAAAAAAAGGTTCACAAGTATATATAGAAGGATCATTAAAAACAAGAAAATGAGAAGATAAAAAAGGAATAGAAAGATATACAACTGAAATTATTGTTAATATAAATGGAACTATGAAAATGTTAGGTAATAAAAATAATAATAATAATAATAATAATAATAATAATAATAATATAATAAATAAAAATATTAAAAATAAAGAAGAAGATCTCTCTATAGACTTTGATAGTCTATCATTTTAAAAAAATAAAAATAAAAAAATTAACAATGAATAAAAAATTATTTAATAAATTATTTTTAAAATCTATTGAAAATAGCAATATAAAATGTGGAGCAATAATAAAAGGTAAAATTATAAATATAAAAAATAATATTGTTATAATAGATTCAGGTTTAAAATCAGAATCATATATACCTATAGATCAATTTAAAAATTCAAGTGGTAAAATAAATATTAAAATTAATGATATAGTAGATTTATCAATAGATAATATTGCAGGAGAATGAGGGGAAACTATATTATCAAGAGAAAAAGCTAAAAAACATGAAACATGATTAAATATAGAAAAAATATATAATAAATCATCAACAATAAAAGGTATAATAAATGGAAGAGTAAAAGGAGGATTAACAGTTAATATAGATGGAATAAAAGCTTTTCTACCTGGATCATTAATAGATATAAAACCTATTAAAAACATTTCAGAATTAGAAAATAAAGAACTAAAATTTAAAATTATTAAAATAGATAAAACAAAAAATAATATAGTTCTTTCAAGAAAAGCTGTAATTTTAAATGAAAATAATAATGAAAGAAAAAAATTATTAAAAAAAATTTATGAAGGAATAAATTTATATGGAACAGTTAAAAATTTAACCGACTATGGTGCATTTATAGATTTAGGAGGGTTAGATGGTTTACTACATATAACTGATATAGCATGAAAAAAAGTAAAACATCCAAGTGAAATTTTAAAAATAGGTAAAAAAATTAAAATTAAAGTAATAAAATTTGATAAAGAAAAATCAAGAGTTTCATTAGGTTTAAAACAATTAACAGAAGATCCATGAAAATTAATAGACGTAAAATATCCAGTTAATACAAAAATTAATGGAAAAATCACAAATATAACAGAATACGGGTGTTTTATAGAAATTAAAGAAGGAATTGAAGGATTAGTTCATATCTCTGAAATAAATTGAAAAAATAAAAATATAAATCCATTTAAAATTTTTAAAATTGGACAAAAAACAAAAGCTGTTATATTAAATATAAATAAAGAAAAAAGAAGAATATCTTTAGGAATAAAACAATGTTATCCTAATCCTTGAATTAATTTTACAAATAAATATAAAATAGGAGATAAAATAGAAGGAACAATAAAATCAATAAAAGAATTTGGTATATTTATAGAATTAGAAAAAAATATAGAAGGTTTAATTAATAATTCTGATATATCATGAATAAATAATAAATATATAGATATTAAAGAAAAATATAAAAAAGGTACTAAAATAACTTCATCAATAATACAAATTGATACAGAAAAACAAAAAATATATTTAGGATTAAAACAATTACAAAAAGATCCTCTACATAAATATACTAAATTAATTAAAAAAAATAATATATTTAAATCAAAAATAATAAATATAGATAAAAATTTAATCTTAGTAAAATTAAATGATGGTATAGAAGGAATAATTAATATAAATAAAAAAGAAAATAAAAAATATATAAAAAATATAAAAAATAAAAAATATATAAAAACAAAAATAATAGATATAGATATTAAAAAACGTTTACTAAATTTAAATATATATATAAATAAAAACAAAAAAAATAAAAATAAAGAAAATATTTGTTTTAGTAGTATGGTTGAAGCATTTAAAAAAGCTAAAAAACAATAAATTAAATGATTAATACAAATTATATAATAAAAAAAATATGAAAAAAAAATAGATTAATAAAAAAAAAAAATATTTATTTAATTATAAAAAAATTAATTAATTTTATTGAATTAATATTAAAAAAAAATAAAAAAATAAAAATTAAAAATTTTGGATATTTTTCATCATATAAAAAAAAAATTAAAATAAATAATTTTTTCTTAAAAAAAAAAAAAAAAATATATATAAAAAAAAATATAATTTATTTTAAAATTAGTAAAAATATATTAAATAAATTAAATTAATTAAATTTTAAATATAAAATCTTGAAAATCTTTATAGTTATTAAAAAAATTAAAAATATTAGCAGATTTTAAAAATCTTCTACGAAATATATTTCCATTATTGATTTTATAACAAATATTAATCATATGTCTAATAATATATTTAGGATGAATATTATTTTTATTTAATTCATATAAAATATATTTATACATATAAAATAATATTTTTTTAATTTTAAAATTTATTTTTTTTTTTATAAAAAAAAAACTATTAATATTAAAATTTTTATTTTTCTTACTAGAAAAATATTCATCAATATCAAATAACATTAAAGGATTTTTATATATATATCTACCCATCATTATTCCATCTACAAATTTTAAATGAGTATTTATATCTTTTATACTATTAATATTACCATTTATAACTATATTTAAAAAAGGTAAATCTTTCTTTAATTTATAAACCATATTATAATTTAAAATAGGTTTTAATAAATTTAATTTAGTAGAATAATTATTAATTAATATACTTCTTGCATGAATTATAAATATTTTACAAGAAGTATAATTATAAATTTTTAAAATAAAATCTAAAAGTTCATTATAAGAATACAAAACATTTATACGTAACTTAATAGAAATATTAATATTTTCTGCTCCTTCTTTAATTGAATTTAAACAATCTATAATACAAGAAATATTTTTATATAAAAAAAAACCAAAATTCCCATATTTTGCTTTTAAAGAAGGACAACCAATATTAAAATTTATTTCATTAAAATTCATTTTTTTAGCTATTTTAGATGATAAATATAATTCTTTAAAATTATTACCAACAAATTGTATAGCTACAATACATTCTTTTATATTATTAGAAAATAATATTTTATTTTTATATTTATATAAAAATTCAGATGTATGAATCATTTCTGTATATAATTTTATATATTTTGTAAATAAACTGTAAAAATAACGACAATGTCTGTCCGTATAACCTAACATTGGAGCTACAGAAAACTTATTAAAAATATTATTCATAAAAATTAATTTAAACAATTTATATATTTTTTATTATTCATATATTTTAATAATACTTTTGGTATCTTAACTATACCACTTTTAATTTGAAAATTTTCTATAATAGAAACTAATGTTCTTCCAATAGCTAAACCTGAACCATTTATAATATGTAAAAAAATTTTTTTTTTAAAAGAAATATCTTTGTAACGCAAATTAATACGTCTAGATTGAAAATCTAAAGTATTAGAACAAGATGATACTTCAATATATGATTTTGTAATAGGAGATCATACTTCTAAATCATAAGTTTTTGATGAACTAAATCCCATTGAACCACTAGATAATAAAACTTTACGATATGGTAATTTAAGCATTTTTAATATTTTTTCAGCATCTAAAGTTAATTCTTCTAAAGCTTTATAAGAAAATTCAGGTTTTACAATTTGAATTAATTCAACTTTATCAAATTGATTTAATCTTATCAAACCTCTATTATTTACTCCATATGATTTATTTTCACATCTAAAACATGGAGTACATGAAACTAATTTTATTGGAAAATTAATATCAAATAAAATTTTGTCTTTAAATAAATTAACTAACGAAACCTCTGCTGTAGGTATTAAACAAAATCTATTATTTAATTTACTATTATAAATATAATATATATCATCTTTAAATTTTGGCAACTGACCAGTGCCATACAAACATAAATCTTTTACTATATAAGGAACATAAATTTCACAATAATTATTTAATCTAGTATGTACATCTAACATAAATTGAGATAATGCTCTATATAATAAAGACATATCATTTCTTAAAACAGAAAATAAAGAACCACTTATAATACTAGAACTAATAAAATCTATATTATTATTAATACTTCCAAATTTTACATGATCAATAATATTAAAATTATATTTTTTTATAATACCATAATTATATATAATTTTATTTTCTTTATCAGAAAAACCTATAGGAACATCTTCACTAGGAATATTAGGAATAAATAATAATAATTTATTAAATTTATTTAATAAATATTTTAACTTTTTTTTTTTAAAAATAATATTTTCTTTAATAATATTAATAAAATATTTTAAATATTTAATATGATAAATATTTTTATTATATAAAATAAATTTCTTTGTAAGCAATTTTTTTTTATATTGCATAAATTCCGTTTCAAATAATATCTTTTTATAAAAAAAATAAATATTTAAAAAATTATTAATATCAAATTTTCCTAATCTAGTTTTAATTTTATTAATAACAAATGAAATATTATTAATTAAAAATTTTATATCTAACATATATTATAAATACTAAATTAATTTAATTTCTATTAATTAACAAAATAATTTCAGTGTATAATAAAATTTATTATATATCAATAAATTTAATTATATAAAAATAAAATGAAAAAAATTAAAAAAGTTATTATAATAGGTTCAGGTATTGCTGGATATACATCAGCAATATATACATCAAGATTTAACTTAAAACCTATATTAATAACAGGAAAAAATCATGGAGGAATAATAATAAAATCTAATAATATAGAAAATTGACCAGGAACAAATAATATTAGTGGAATTAAATTAATTAATAAAATAAAAAAACAAGCTATTAAATTTAAAACTATAATAATAAATGATGAAATAATAAATATAAAAAAAAAAAAAAAATATTTTAAAATAATAGGAAAAAAAAATATATTTTATAGTTTAACTATAATTATAGCAACTGGGACTAAACCTAAAAAAATAGGTATAAAAAAAGAAAAAGAACTATACGGTAAAGGTATATCCAATTGTGCAATATGTGATGGTTTCTTATATAAAAATAAAACAGTAACTATAATAGGAGGTGGAAATAGTGCAGTTGAAGAAACATTATTATTATCAAATATAGCAAAAAAAATAAATATTATACATAGAAAAAATAAATTATCTTCAGATAAAATACTTATAAAAAAAATAAATAAAAAAATTAAAGAAAAAAAAATAAAATTTTATAAAAATTATATACTAAAAAAAATATATGTAAAAAATAACTTATTATATAAAATAAGTATACAATCAAATAAAAAAAATAAAAAAATAAAATTAATAAAAACAAATGGTTTATTTATACTTATAGGATATATTCCAAATACAAAAATTATTAAAAATCTAATAAATTTAGATAAAAAAGGATATATTATAATAAATTATAAAAAAAAATATTCATCAATGACAAATATAAATGGAATATTTGCAGCAGGTGATATAATTAGCAAACAATATAAACAAGCTATAATAGCTTCTTCTTCAGGAAGTATAGCTGCTATAGAAGTGCAAAAATATTTAAATAATAAAAAAAAATGATAAAAGAAAAACATATAGAAATGCAAGGTATTGTTATAGAAACTTTACCAAATACAATGTTCAAAGTTAAATTAGAAAATGGACATAAAATAATAGCACATATATCAGGAAAAATGAGAAAAAACTATATAAGAATATTAACAGGAGATAAAGTAACAATAGAAATTAGTAAATATGATTTAAAAAAAGGAAGAATAACATTTAGAAAGAATAAATAATTTCAAAATGTTTAACAAAAATATAATAATTAAAAAAAAAACTAGACAAATAGCATTACAAATAATTTATTCATGAATATTAAATAATAATAATAATAATATTAAAAATAAAATAAAAGAATTTAAATTAATAAATAAAAATTATTTAAAAAAAATTAATATAAAATATTTAATTAAAATAATTATAAATATACAAAAAAAATATAAATATATTAATAAAAAAATATTAAAAAATATATATAATTCTACAAAATATATAGGAAAAATAGAATTATCTATTTTATATATTGCTATTTATGAATTAAAAATAAGAAAAATTCTTCCATATAAAATAATAATAAATGAAAGTATATTACTAGCTAAAAAATTTGGATCATTTAATAGTTATAAATTAATTAATAAAATTTTAGATATTTTAAAATAAATATTATTTATATTATTATAAAATTAATAAAATATTTATTATATAATTAATAAATAATTTTTAAAAATAAAAAATAAAATATATAAAATTATATATTTAAAATAAAAAAATTAAAATATGATTAATAAAAATGAATATATATATAATATATATCCTAAACTATTAAATAATAGAATAATATTTTTAACAGGATATATAGAAGATCAATTATCAAATATAATTATTTCACAATTATTATATTTAGAATCAAAAAATAAAAATAAAGATATTTATATGTATATAAATTCTCCAGGTGGATTAATAAGTTCAGGAATGGCTATATATGATACAATGAATTTTATACAACCAGAAATAAATACTATATGTATAGGACAAGCATGTTCTATGGCAGCTATATTATTATCATCAGGAAATAAAAATAAAAGATTTAGTTTACCTAATTCTAGAATAATGATACATCAACCATTAGGTAATTTTAAAGGACAAGTTACAGATATACAAATACAAACAAAAGAAATTACAAATATAAAAAAAAAAATTATATTTTTATTATCAAATAATACAGGAAAAAAATATAAAAAAATAAAAAAAGATACAGAAAGAGATAAATATTTATCTGCAGAAGAAGCGTTAAATTATGGAATAATAGATAAAATAATATTAAAAAGAAAAAATACTTAATTATAAATAAAATTTATATAAAATATATATGAATAATAATAAAAATAATATTAATATAAATTGTTCATTTTGTAATGAAAAACAAAATAATAATCAAATAATAATTGGAAATAAAGCATATATATGTGAAAAATGTATATATATTTTTAAAAAAATAATAGATAAAAATAAAGAAAATAAAAATTTTTTTTTCAATACCAATAAATATAAACCAAAAGATATAAAATTAAAATTAGATAAATTTATTATTAGTCAAAACAAAGCAAAAAAAATTTTATCAACTACAATATATAATCATTATAAAATAATAAATAATAATAAAAATAAAAATTATTGAAATAAATCAAATATATTAATTATAGGACCAACTGGTAGTGGTAAAACTTTAATAGCAGAAACAATAGAAAAACAATTAAATATACCATCTGTAATAACAGATGCTACAACATTAACTGAAGCTGGTTATGTAGGAGAAGATGTAGAAAATATAATACATAAACTTTTACAAAAATATGATTTTGATATAAAAAAAACAGAAAACGGTATAATATTTATAGATGAAATAGATAAAATTTCAAAAAAATCTTATAATAAATCTATAACAAGAGATGTTTCAGGAGAAGGTGTACAACAAGCATTATTAAAAATAATAGAAGGAACTATTTCATATATACCTCCAAAAGGAGGTAGAAAACATCCTCAAGAAAATTACATTCCAATAAATACTAAAAATATATTATTTATATGTTGTGGAACATTTAATGGAATAGAAAAAATAATAAATAAAAGAATAAATAATACTTGTAATATAGGATTTAATTCTAATTTAAATAATTTAAATAAAATAAATAATAATAAAATACAAACAGAAGATTTAATTAAATTTGGATTAATACCAGAATTTATAGGAAGATTACCTATTATAATAAATTTAAAAGAACTTAATAAAAAAAAATTAAAAGAAATATTAATAAAACCAAAAAATTCAATAATAAATTATTATAAATTTCTATTTAAATTAGAAAATATAGAATTAGAATTTACTGAAGAAGCTATAAATAAAATAGTAAATAAATCATTTAAAAAAAAAATTGGAGCTAGAGGATTAAAAAATATAATAGAAAAAACTTTAATAAATACAATGTATGAAATACCTTCAAAAAGTAATATAAAAAAAATTATAATAGATAAAAAATTAAAAATTAAAGAAATAATAAATTAATAATAATTAAGGAGCAAAATATGTGTTTATCAAGATCTCAAAATAATAATATTGAGATCCCAATATTACCATTAAGAGATATAGTAATATATCCAAAAATAATAATACCTTTATTTATAAATAGAAAAAAATCTATATTTTGTTTAAATTTATCAATAAAACAAAATAAAAAAATTATATTAGTAGCTCAAAAAGATCCATCAATAATAGATCCTATTATAACTGATCTATATAAAGTTGGAACATTATCTTCTATATTACAAGTATTAAAATTACCAGATGGTAGTTTTAAAATATTAGTTGAAGGTATAAAAATAGTAAAAATAATAAATATACAAGATAAAGGTAAATATTTTATATCACAAATAAAAGAAATAAAAAAAAATAACAATAAAAGTAATAACAAAATATTAAAAAAAATAATAATTAATCAATTTGAAAACTATATTAAATTAAATAAAAAAATACCTTTAGAAATAATAAATACATTAAAAAATATAAATAATACAGAAAAATTAACATATACAATAGCTACTAATATTTCTTTAAAACTAAAAGATAAACAATATATATTAGAACTATTTAATATAAATAATATACTAAAATATATAATATCTAAATTAGAATCAGAAATAGAAATTTTAAAAATAGAAAAAAAAATAAGAAAAAGAGTAAAAAAACAAATTAAAAACAGTCAAAAAGAATATTACTTAAATGAACAAATAAAAGCTATACAAAAAGAATTAAAAAAAATAAATAATAATTTAGACGAATATTCTTTAATTAAAAAAAAAATAAAAAAATTAAAAATTCCAATAAATATAGAAAAAAAAATAAATATAGAATTAAAAAAATTAAAAAATATGTCTTATTTATCCCCAGAAGCTACAGTTATAAAAAATTATATAGATTGAATAATACAATTACCATGATCAGAAACAACAAAAAATAAAATAAAATTAAATAAAGCAAAAAAAATATTAGATAAAGATCATTTTGGGTTAAATGATGTAAAAGAAAGAATATTAGAATATTTAGCAGTACAAAATAGATCTAATAAAATACAGGGACCTATATTGTGTTTCATAGGACCTCCTGGTGTAGGTAAAACATCATTAGCTAAATCAATAGCAAAAGCTACAGAAAGAAAATTTATAAGAATGTCTTTAGGAGGTATAAAAGATGAAGCTGAAATTAGAGGACATAGAAAAACATACATAGGATCAATGCCTGGTAAAATAATACAAAAAATAACTAAATCAAAAGTAAAAAATCCACTATTTTTATTAGATGAAATAGATAAAATATCTAATGATACAAGAGGAGATCCATCATCAGCATTATTAGAAGTTTTAGATTCAGAACAAAATATGTTTTTTAATGATCATTATATAGAAATAGATTATGATCTGTCAAAAGTAATGTTTATAGCTACAGCAAATTCAATTAATAATATACCTATACCATTACTAGATAGAATGGAAATTATAAAATTATCAGGATATACAGAAAATGAAAAACTAAATATAGTAAAAAAATATTTAATACCTAAACAAATTAAAAAAAATTTTTTAAAAAATAATGAAATAAAAATAAATAATAATGTAATTATAGAAATAATAAGAAATTATACAAAAGAATCAGGAGTAAGATCATTAGAAAGAGAAATATCTAAAATATGCAGAAAAGTTGTTAAAAAAAATTCATTATCTAAAAAAAACAAAAATATAAAAATAAATAAAAAAAATATAAAAAAATATTTAGGAATTAAAAAATTTGATTTTTATAAAATAGATAATATAAATCAAATAGGTAAAGTTACCGGGTTAGCATGAACAGAAACAGGAGGAGAATTATTAAATATAGAAACACTATGTATACCAGGTAAAGGAAAATTAATATATACAGGATCTTTAGGAAAAATAATAAAAGAATCAATACATATATCATTAACAGTAGTAAGATCATTAACTAAAAAATTAAATATCAAAAAAAACTTTTATTTAAAAAAAGATATACATGTTCATATTCCTGAAGGATCTACACCAAAAGATGGACCTAGTGCTGGAATAGGTATATGTACATCTATTATATCTACTCTAATAAAAAATCCTGTAAAATCTTATATAGCTATGACAGGAGAAATAACATTACATGGTAAAATATTACCTATAGGAGGGTTAAAAGAAAAATTATTAGCTGCATTAAGAGGAGGTATAAAAGAAGTTATAATTCCATATTCAAATAAAATATATATAGAAAAAATACCAAAAGTAATAAAAAAAAATATAAAAATATATTATTTTAAAAATATAATAGATGTAATAAAACAATCTTTAATAAACAATATATATATATAATTTAATTACACGCTCTACAGGATTTGAACCTGTGACCTACAGCTTAGAAGGCTGTAGCTCTATCCACTGAGCTAAGAGCGTATATATAAATTTAATTTTAAAAAAATTCTAACTCAATAAATTTTAAAAGTCAACTAATAATGAAAAAATATAATTTTTTATATGGTAAAAAATATTTAAATAAAACAAAAAAAAAAATAAAAAAAAAAATAAAAATATTAATTAAAAAAAAAAAAAACATACCAAATATTGCCATAATAAATATAGGTAATAATATATCATCAAATATATATATAAAAAATAAATGTATTAATTTTAATTATGTAGGAATTAAATATAAAATATATAATTACAATAAAAATATAAATGAAAAAAAAATAATAAATAAAATTAAAAAAATAAATAAAAATAAAAAAATACACTGTATACTATTACAATTACCTTTACCTAAAAAATTCAATACTAATAAAATAATAAATAATATAAGTCCAAAAAAAGATGTAGATGGATTACATGCTTATAATATAGGAAAATTATTTCAAGGAAATTATTCAATAAGACCATGTACATCTTATGGAGTAATAAAATTATTAAAATATTATAATATAAACATAAAAGAATTAAATATATTAATAATAGGATCATCAAATCTAGTAGGAAAACCGATGATGATAGAACTAATAAATAAAGGATGTACAGTAACATTAGTAAATAGTAAAACAAAAAATATTAAACAATATTTAAAAATAACAGATTTATTAATAAGTGCTATAGGAAAATTTGATAAATATCCAATAAAATATATAAAAGAAAATTCTATAATAATAGATATAGGAATAAATATAAATAAAAAAGGAAAATTAACTGGAGATATAAATAAAAAAAAAATAATAAACAAAATAAAATATATAACTCCAATACCAGGAGGAGTTGGCCCTATGACTATATCAATATTATTAAAAAATATTATTAAAATATATAATAAAATTAATTAAAATATCATTCAGTATCATTAATATTATCTTTTATAAAGATATTATTTTTATATATTTTTTTTCGTATTCAATCAGCTAATTTTCACTTTTTAAGTTTTCTAGCTAAATTTCTTAATTTTATTAATCAATTAATTCTTTTAACAAAAAAAATATTACTTTTATTTAAATTATTTTTATTATTATTTAATAAACCTAAAATATTAGCAAAATTTTTTAATTTAATACCAATTTTACTAGCTAACAAAAAATTATTTTTTTTTTTTAATTTATTTATTTTATTTACCATAAAAAAAAATAATTTATATACATTAGGTATATTAAAATCATTATTCATATACATATTAAAATAATAATCAAAATTATTAAGATATAATAAATCTTTTTTAGATAAAAAAATATTTAAATTTAAATTTTTTAAACATAAATATATTTTTTTAAAAGATTTTTTATATTGATTTAAATTATTAAAACTAAAATTTAAATTTCTTCTATAATGATTAGACATTAAATAATATTTAATAACATCTGAATCATATTTTTTTAATAAATCTTTAATAAAAAAAGAACTATTTTTAGATTTTGACAATTTACTATCATTATGAATTACTATACCTGTATGAATTCAATATTTAATATTATATTTTTTTCTAAATAAACATTTAGATATAATATATTCATTTTCATGATGAGGAAAACATAAATCAATACCTCCTCCATGAATAGTAATATTTTTAAAATAATTATTACTTATAACAACACATTCTATGTGTCAACCAGGTCTACCTAAACCTCAAGGAGAATATCATCCAAAACTATTAAATTTAGAATTAATACTTAATTTTCATAATACAAAATCTTTATTATTATTTGAAAATTTATAATTAAATAAATTAAATTTATTATAAATTAATCTATAATTATTAATATTAAATAATACATCACCATTAACAGAAATATATGCGTATTTTTTCTTAATAAGAATTAATATATATTTAATAATTAAATCAATATGATCAGTAACTTTAGGTTCTAAATTAGGTTTTATAAATCCCAATTTTTTAAAATCATTATTCATATAATTTATCATTAAATTAGATGTTTCACTAATATTAATGTTGTTTTTATTTGAATAAAAAATTATTTTATCATCTATATCTGTAATATTTCTAATATAATTATATTTATAACCTAAATAAACTAAATATCTTATAAAAATATCAAAAAAATAAAATGTTCTAGCATGACCTATATGACAATAATTTGATACAGTAACTCCACAAACATAAATATTAATACATTTATTTTTAGAAAAATTAAAAGTTTCTTTTTTATTACTAACAGAATTAAAAATTTTTAACATTTTTTAAAAAATAATAAATTTAATAAAAAAAATAAAATTAAATTTTAAGCCGGATTCTGTTTATTTATATAAATATATAAATAAGACAACCATTAATCTAGGTTAATAATTACTTATTAACTCAAGCGATTTACCAAAAAAAATAAATATATATACGGAAAAATATATTGTTTTATATTTAATTATAAATAAATATAAATATTTATTTTTTAAAATTAATCTTGCTCCAAATGGAGTTTACACATATATTATATTACTATAATATATAGTATGCTTTTACCATACTTTTTCACCCTTACCAAAAAAAATAAATTGGCGGTTATTTTCTGTTGTACTATTCATAAAATAAATAAATATTTTTTCCAGATGTTATCTGGCATCTTTTCCTAAGGAGTCCGGACTTTCCTCTATTTTTAAAAAAATAATTAAATAGCGATTGTCAATTTAATATTATTTTTTATATTTAAAAGGTTTATATATTTCTTTAAATTTTAAAAAAATTTTAAAACCTTTAATATTTAAAAATTTAATATAATAATTTAATAAATATTTTTTATAACTATTATTTATTAAATTTATTTTATTACCATATATAACTATTATTAAAGGATAATACTTAACTATACAAGCATATCTTAATTTAAAATTATTAAAATTAAAAATATTACTTTTTATAGCTAATTTTAACAACTTAGTTAACTTATTATTATCTATTTTATATAAAAATATATTTTTATAATTCAAAAATATATTTTTATATATTTTTAAAAAATATTTTTTTTTAAATTTTATAGAAGATAAAAAATATATATCAACATATTTTATAAAATCATATTTTTTAAGTAAAAATAATTTATATTTATTTATATAATTAATATTTAATTTTTCACATTTATTAAATATTAATATTACTATTTTACCACATTTAAAAATAAAATTCAAAAATCATAAATCATATTTAGTTATACCTAAATTAATATCAACAATATATAATATTATTTTAAAACTATATTTAATAATATCAAATATATAATCATAATTAACAATTTTTTTATGAATAAAAGGAGAATCACTTAAATAAAAATAATTATATTTATTATAAAAAAAACCATATGTTATAAAATCTTTAGTAGTATAATCTAAACTAGAAATAAAAGATCTATTTATATTGCAAAATAAATTAAATAAAGATGATTTTCCTATATTAGATTTTCCTAATATTAATAACTTAATAATATTAAATTTTGAATAATTATTATTATAATCTTTAAAATAAAAAATATTATTTTCTATATTTATACAACAAAAAATAATTTTTTTAATAAAAAATCAATTAATATTATTTGAACTAAAATTATTAAATATAATATCAAATATTTTTTTAAAATTATTCTTATTATATATAGATGAAGTAAAAATTTTACTTATACCTAAATTTAAAAAAATATTTTTATTAAAAAAAAAATTATTATACAAATCAAATTTAGATAATATTAATATAATATTTTTATTTATTTTAAATAATAAACGAATATAAAATATATCACTATCAGAAATATTTCTAGCGTCAATTAAAAAAAAAATAAAATTAACATTTCTTAATATAAAAATAAATTTTTTTTCTATCAAAGAAAAAAATTTATAAACTTTTTTTTTTTTATTTAAATATAACTTTAAAAAATCATTTTTTTTAAAACTACATGTATCAATTAAAATAATACTTCTTTTATAATTATATAAAAAATTATAACTAAAATCTAAAGTAAAATATTTTTCATTACAAGATTTTAAAAAATTACTATTAGTTAAAAAATTAAATAAACTTGTCTTTCCTACATTTGTATTTCCAACCAAAGCTATAGTATACATATTTATAATTAATTAAAATTAATAAAATAATTAATAACATCTATTATATTATTTTTATTAAAATGTTGTTTTTTATTTAAATATAAATCTTTAAAAGTTAAATAATTTTCACTTAATTCTTTTTCTCCAATAATTATTAAAAAACGTACGTTTAATTTAATAACTTTTAAAATCAATTTACTTAAATTATTATATAAAATATTATCATTATATATATTAAATTTATTAAAATAATAATTTAATATTTTTTCTGTAATAAACAATCCTAACAATCTAGATTTTTCATTAAAAGAAGAAATTATATAAATATCAATTTTATTATATTTAACCTTTATATTATTACTTTTCAAAAAATTAATTAATCTATCTAAACCAAAAGCACAACCAACAGCAGGTATAGAAATATTAGAAATACATTTAGATAATTCATTATATCTACCTCCAGAACAAATAGTATTTTTTTTATCTAAATTATCCTTTCATTCAAAAACAAAATCATTGTAATAATCTATACCCCTAACTAAATTTTTATTTCATTTATATTTTATTCCTAATATATCTAAATTATTACAAATATTTTTAAAATTAAATAAAGAATTCTTATTAACAAATTCTGTTATACTAGGAATATAATTTAAAATATCTAATATATATTTATCTTTACTATCAATTAATTTAATTAAATTAATATTATTATTTTTATTAACTTTAATTTTATTTAATAAATAACTAAAATTTTTATTAATAAAATTAATATAATTTTTTCTATCAATAAAACTACCTATAGTATTAATTTCTAAAGTTAAAAAATCATAAATATTTAATTTTAAAAATAATCTTTTAATAACTAATAATAATTCTATATCTAACGTATAATCATTACTACCAAAACATTCTAATCCTATTTGATAAAATTGTCTAAAACGACCTTTTTGAGGATTTTCTCTCCTAAACATAGGACCTATATATCATAATTTATTTAAAATATTATATAAAAATAATTTATTTTTAATATAACATTTTAGACAACCAATAGTACCTTCAGGTCTTAAACTTATATTAATATTATTTCTATCTAAAAAAGAATACATTTCTTTTGATGAAATATTATAATCAAAATTTATACATTTTTTATATAAAAAACTATTTTCTAAAATAGGAAATTTTACTTCAGAAAAAGAATAATTAAGTAATATTTTTCTAAAATTATTTTGTACATAATTATAAATATACATATCCCTATAAAAATAATCATGCATCCCTTTTAAAGAATTAATAAATAAATCATTCATAATAATTATAAATCTATTTTATTAATTTTAAATAAATAAAAATATTATAAAATAATATAAAAATAAAAAATTATTATATATATAAATTAAAATATATTTATATTAAATTAAATAAAATATATATTATTTAAAAAAATAATAATTAATATTTAAATATTTATTTATAAAATAATATATCAAATAAAAAAAATAAATTATTTTCATAAAAAATACAATTAAAAAAAAAATTAATCAAATATACCAGATAATTGACCACATGAAGCAAATATATCTAAACCTCTAACTTTTCTAATATATGAAAATATACCATTTTCTTTCAATAAATTATTAAAATAAAAAATTCTATTATTACTACTTTTACAGTATATATTATTAAAATTATTATTTAAAGATATTAAATTAAATTTAACAGAAAAATTTTTAAATAAACTAACTAACTCATAAACATTAATAATGTTATCATTAAATTTATCAATCATAATATATTCAATATAAATTTTACCTCTATTAGCTTTAGTATTATTAATATAAAAAATAATAGAATCTAAAATAGAATTAATATTATATTTTTTATTTATAGGCATAATTTTATTTCTTAATTTATCGTTAGAAGCATGTAAAGATCAAGTTAATATTACATCAATATAATTTTTTAACTTATATATCATAGGAGTAATTCCAGAAGTAGATAAAACAACTTTTCTCTTAGAAAAAGAAAAAAATTTTTTATCCAATATAATATTTATAGAATTAACAACATTGTAAAAATTTAACAAAGGTTCACCCATACCCATAAATACTATGTTAGTAATAAAATTAAATTTTTTTCTATTAGACATAACAAATAATAATTGACCAATAATTTCTGATATATTTAAATTACGTTTAAATCCCATTTTACCTGTAGAACAAAAAGAACAATTTAACATACAACCAACTTGAGTAGATATACACAAAGTATTTCTTTTTTTTTCAGGTATATAAACAGTTTCAATAATATCACCATTAACATTAAAAAATAACTTAATAGTTTTATCACAAGATATTTTATATTTAAATAAAATTGGTAATTTAATTTTAAAATAATAATTTAATTCATTTCTTAAATATAAACTTAAATTATTCATTAAAAAAAAATCAAAACAAAATTTTTTATATATTCAATAAAATATTTGTTTAGCTACAAATTTTTTTTGATTTAATCTTTTAACTAAAAATTCTTCCATCATACTTAAATTAAAATTCAACAAATTAATTTTATTCATAATAATTTTATAATATAATAAAAAAAATAAATAAACTAAATATTAAATAATTTTTAAAAAAATGATAAATAAAAATATTCTAGCAATAGAAATATCTACAGAATTATATTCTGTAGCAATAAAATATAATAATAAAATATTTACAAAATATAAATTTATGAACAAAAAAAAACATCAAAATATACTCCTATTAATAAATAATATAATAAAAAAAAAAAAAATAAATATAAAAAAAATTAATTATATTGTAATAAATAAAGGACCTGGAAGTTTAATAGGAACAAGATTATCATATATAATATCTAAAATATTTAGATTAAAATACAAAAAAATAAAAATAGTAAAAACTACATCATTTAAAATAATACAAAAAAATTACATACACAAAAATTATAATATAAACAATAAACATTATTTAATTGCTATTTATAATAGCAAAAATAAAATATTAGTATATATATCAACAAAAAAAAATATTATAAAATATAATAATATAAAAAATTTTAAAAAAAAAATTGAAAAATTTAATAAAAAATTTATAATTATAGTTAACAATTATCAATTTAAAAAAAAAATAAAAAATATAAAAAATAAAAAAATATATATATATTATCCAAAAGCTAAATATATGTTATTCTAATTAAATAAATTTTAATAAATCATTAACTTTATTTAAACTTTCTCAAGAAAATTCATTTCTACCAAAATGACCATAAACAGAAGTATTAAAATATATAGGTTTTAATAAATCTAAACTATGTATTATATTATTTAATTTAAAATCAAAAACTTTAATAATTAATTTATTTAAAAAATCTAAAGAAATTTTTTCTGTGCCAAAAGTATTTATCATAATAGATATAGGTTTAGAACAACCTATAACATAAGACAATTGTATTTCACATTTATCTGATAAATTAGCTGCTACAATATTTTTAGCTATATATCTTGCTAAATAAGAACCAGACCTATCAACTTTTGAAGGATCTTTTCCTGAAAAACACCCTCCGCCATGTCTAGCCATACCACCATAAGTATCAACTATTATCTTTCTACCAGTTAAACCACAATCAGCAAAAGGACCACCTATAACAAATCTACCAATAGGATTTATAAAATATTTAGTATACTTATTTAACCATTTAGTAGGTAAAACATTATAAATTATTTCTTCCATAATAGATTCTTTTAATATTTTATCAGAAACACAAGAAGAATGTTGAGTAGAAAAAACTACAGAATCTATACCAATTATATTATTATCATCATTATAGATAAAAGTTAATTGACTTTTAGCATCTGGATATAATCAAGGTAATATCTTTTTTTTTCTTAATTCAGATTGTTTTTTAACTAAATTATGAGCATAAATTATAGGAGCTGGCATATAAACATCAGTTTCTTTAGAAGCATAACCAAACATTATACCTTGATCACCTGCTCTAATATCTTTATTATTACCTAATCCCAAAGATATATCAGAAGATTGCTTACTAATAATATTTATTATACCACAGGTATTAGCATCAAAACCTAAAGAAGAATCTATATAACCTATTTTTCTTATAGTATTTCTAACAATATTTTCTAAATCTATATTTAAATTAGTATTAATTTCACCTCCAACTATAACAATACCAGATTTAATATATACTTCACATGCTACTTTAGCATGTTTATCTCTCTTAATAATATAATCTAATATAGAATCAGATATTTGATCCGCTACTTTATCTGGATGACCTTCAGAAACAGATTCAGAAGTAAAATAAGATAATTTCATTTATTAACCTCAAAAAATATAAAAAATATTATAAAATAAATATAAATATATATATTATATTATTTATATTTTAATATAAATTAAAAAAAAATTTTATAAATATTAATAAATATATTAAAATAAAATAAAAATTTAACAATTTAAAAAAAATGAAATATAAAGATAAAATATTTAAATTAATAGATTTAGAAAAAAAAAGACAAAAAAATAATATAAATTTAATAGCATCCGAAAATTATACAAGCAAAGAAATAATGAAAGCTCAAGGATCTATACTAACAAATAAATATGCAGAAGGATATTATAAAAAAAGATATTATGGAGGATGTAAATATATAGATGAAATAGAATATATATGTATAAAAAGAGCAAAAAAATTATTTAATGCAAATTATGTAAATGTACAACCTCATTCAGGTTCACAAGCTAATTTTGCAGTATATAATGCTATATTAAAACCAGGAGATATAATATTAGGAATGAAATTAAATCATGGAGGACACTTAACACATGGTTCAAAAATAAACATATCTGGTAAAATATATAAATCGAAACTATATGGATTAGATAAAAATGAAGATATAGATTATAACAAAGTTGAATATTTAGCTAAAAAATATAAACCTAAATTAATTATAGCAGGATTTTCTTCTTTTTCAAAAATATGTAAATGAAATATATTTAAAGAAATTTCTAAAAAATTTAATTGTTTACTAATGATAGATATGTCACATATAGCAGGATTAGTAGCAGCTAAAATATATCCAAATCCTTTACTATATGCAGATATAGTAACTAGTACAACTCATAAAACATTATCTGGTCCTAGAGGAGGAATAATTTTAGCTAAAGGAAAAAATATAAATTTATATAACAAAATAGATAAATCTATATTTCCTGAAACACAAGGAGGTCCAATGATGCATATAATTGCTGCTAAAGCTTTAATATTTAAAGAAGCATCAAAAAAAAAATTTATAAAATACCAAAAACAAATAATAAAAAATGCAATAAGTATGTCAAAAATTTTTATAAAAAAAGGATTTAAAATTGTATCAAATTGCACAGAAACACATCTATTTGTAATAAATTTAAATAATAAAAATATATCAGGGATAAAAGCAGAAAAAATTTTAAACAAATGTAATATCATTGTAAATAAAAATTGCATACCAAATGATAAAAAAAACGCTTTTATTACCTCTGGAATAAGAATAGGAACACCTTCAATTACTCGCAGAGGAATAAAAGAAAAAATATCCATATATATAGCAAAATTAATATGTAAAATACTTAACAATATTAAAAAAAAAAAATATATATATAATATTAAAGAAAAAATACTTAAAATATGTAAAAAATTTCCTATATATTAAGAATTCAAATAAGAAAAAAAATCTTTAATTTTATAAAAAAATGATTTTGATTTAGGATTGTTTTTTTCTTTTAATAAACTTATTTTAAATTCATTTAATATTCTTTTTTGATATTTATTTAAATTTACAGGAGTTTCTATAACTATTCTACATAATAAATCACCATTTCTATTATTTTTTATAGATTTAATACCTTTATTTTTTAATCTAAATAATCTACCAGTTTGAGTTCCTTCTGGAATTCTAAAATAAATTTCCTTATTATTTAAATAAGGAATTTTAATTTCTCCACCCAAAGTTGCAGTACAAAAATCTATAGGAACTTCACAATATAAATTATTACCATCTCTATTAAATATTAAATGTTTTTTAATTTTTATTTTTATATATAAATCTCCACATTTAGAACCATATCCACCATAATTACCCTTTCCAACAACTCTTATACGATCTTTATTATCTACACCAGAAGGTATTTTAATAAAAAAATTTTTTAAAGATCTCTCTGTACCAGACCCTCTACATATATAACAAACATCATTTAAAATATAACCACTACCATTACATGTAGGACAAGTTTGTTGTATAGTAAAAAAACCTTGTCTCATATGTATATTACCATTACCATTACAAACATTACATAATTTACGTTTAGTACCAGGTTTACAACCACTACCATTACAAATACTACATTTTTGTATAACACTTACTTGTATTTTTTTAGATATACCTTTAACAGCTTCTTCTAAAGTTAATTCAATCTCATATAATATATCAGTACCTACTTTTTTTTTAGACTTATTACTTTTTTTATTACCAAAAATATCACCAAAAACATCACCAAAAATATCACTAAAATCACTACTTGAAGTAAAATCACTATTAGTATAAGAATTTTGATCAAAAGCAGAATGACCATATTGGTCATACATACTACGTTTTTTATCATCAATTAATATTTCATAAGCTTCTTTTACTTCTTTAAACTTATTTTCATAAATTTTATTACCTTTATTTCTATCAGGATGATATTTAATAGCTAAACGTTTATATGCTCTTTTAATTTCATTTTTATTTGCTTTTCTAGAAATACCTAAAATATTATAATAATCTTTATCTGTCATTATATAAACCTATAGCTTAAATATTTAATATAAATTAATTATTTATTTTTATTACTATCATTATTTTTAACTTCTTCACATTCTGCGTCTACAACATTATCTTTTTTTTTATTATTATCAACATTTTGTTGATCTTTAACATATTTAGCTATATTACTAGATAATTGTATTAAATTTTGTATTTCTTTATCTATTAATTCTTTATTTTCACCTTTAGATAATGATTCTAAATTATTTAAACTATTTTCAATATTTTTTTTTTCATCAACAGGAATGTTATTTCCAATTTTAGAAAGTTGTTTACGAGTAGTATGTATTAAATGATCAGCTTGATTACGTGATTGTACTAACTCATCAAATTTACGATCAATTTCAGAATTTAATTCTGCATCACGAACCATTTTATTAATTTCTTCATCACTTAAACCAGAAGAAGATTTAATAGTAATATTTTGTTCTTTTCCTGTATTTTTATCTTTAGCTGATACATGTAAAATACCATCAGCATCTATATCAAAAGTTACTTCAATTTGAGGAACACCTCTAGGTGCAGGTTGTATTCCATCTAAATTAAATTGTCCTAAAGATTTATTATCAGATGCTCTTTTACGTTCACCTTGTAATACATGTACTGTAACAGCAGATTGATTATCATCAGCTGTAGAAAAAACTTGACTATGTTTAGTAGGAATAGTTGTATTTTTTTTTATTAAAGTTGTCATTACACCACCCATAGTTTCAATACCTAAAGATAATGGTGTCACATCTAATAATAAAATATCTTTTACTTCACCAGATAATACACCACCTTGAATTGATGCTCCTATAGCAACTGCTTCATCTGGATTTACATCTTTACGTAATTTTTTATTAAAAAACTCAGAAACTTTTTTTTGTACTAAAGGCATTCTTGTTTGACCACCAACAAGAATAATATCATTTATTTTAGAAATATCTAAATTAGCATCTTTTAAAGCTATTTTAACAGGTTCAATAGATTGAATTACTAAATCTTCAACTAAAGATTCTAATTTAGCTCTAGTTAATATAATATTTAAATGTTTAGGACCAGTACTATCTGCTGTAATATAAGGTAAATTTATTTCAGTTTGTTTAGATGAAGATAATTCTATTTTAGATTTTTCAGCAGAATCTTTTAACCTTTGCATAGCAAGAGGATCCTTTGATAAATTTATATTATAACTTTTATTAAATTCATCAACTAAAAAATTTATTATTTTATTATCAAAATCTTCACCACCTAAATGAGTATCTCCATTTGTAGATAATACTTCAAAAGTTTTTTCACCATCAATATTATCAATTTCTATAATAGAAATATCAAAAGTACCTCCACCTAAATCATAAACAGCTACTATATTATTATTTTTAGATTTATCTAAACCATAAGCTAAAGCAGCTGCAGTAGGTTCATTTATAATCCTTTTAATATTTAATCCAGCTATACGACCAGCATCTTTAGTAGCTTGTCTTTGAGTATCATTAAAATAAGCAGGAACTGTAATTACAGCTTCACTAACTTTTTCACCTAAATAATCTTCAGCAGTTTTTTTCATTTTTTTTAAAATTTCAGCTGAAATTTGAGGAGGAGAAAATTTTTTATTACCTACTTTAACTCAAGCATCACCATTATTAGAAGAAATAATTTTATAAGGCATTATATCAACATCTCTTTGTACTTCTTTATCACTATACTTTCTACCCATTAATCTTTTAATAGCAAAAAAAGTATTTTCAGGATTTGTAATAGCTTGACGTTTAGCTGGTTTACCAACTAAAATTTCATTATTTTTAGTATAAGCTATTACAGATGGAGTAGTACGATCACCTTCTGAATTTTCTATAACTTTAGATTTATTATTTTCTATAACAGCAACACAAGAATTAGTTGTACCTAAATCTATACCAATTACTTTACTCATATAAAACTCCTTTAAAAATAAAATTATATTTATTAATATTTATATATAAAAAAATATAAGTACATACTTTAAAATATCAACTTTATTTTTTAAAAATAAATAAATATATTTTAATATACATATATATATATATAATATTTCAATTATAATTATATAATAATTATTTTATTTTCTATATAAAACTTTCAATATATGATCTAATTCTAAAAAAAAATGAAAAATATAAACTATAAAAAAACAATTAATTTACCAAAAATTAACTTTCCTATGAAAGCTAATTTAAATATAAATGAACCTAAAATAATTAAAAAATGAGAGAAAAATAAAATATATAATATAATAATAAAAAAAAAAAATAAAAAAAAATATATTATTCATGATGGTCCACCATATGCAAACGGAAATATTCACATAGGACATGCTTTAAACAAAATATTAAAAGATATAATAATAAAATATAAAAATTTTATGAATTTTTATACCCCTTATAAACCTGGATGAGATTGTCATGGATTACCTATAGAATTAGAAATAATTAAAAAATATAAAATATTTAAAAATATAAATAAAATAAATAAAATAAATTTCAATAAAAAATGTTTAAAATATGTAAATAAACAAATAAATAAACAAAAAAATGATTTTAAAAAATTAGGAATATTATGTAATTGAAATAATATTTATAACACAAATAACTTTAAAACAATAGCAAACACAATAAGAACATTAGGAAAAATAATAAAATTAAATTTAATAGAAAGAAAAAAAAAACCAATAAATTGATGTTTAATATGTAAATCATCATTATCAGAAGCAGAAATAGAATATAAATATAAAAAAACAATATCAACATATATATTATTTAAATTAAAAAATAAAAAAAAAATATTTAAAAAAATTAAAATCAAAAAAAAATATCATAAATATGATATAGAACTAATAATATGAACTACTACAACATGAACAATTCCTGGAAATTGTGCTATATCAGTAAATCCAAAATATACATATTATTTAATATTAAATAATAAAAAAATATTTATAATATTAAAAAATAGAATTAAAATATTTACTGAAAAATTAAAAAAAAAAATAAAAAAAATAACAAAAATAAAAGGAATAATATTAAATAAATTATTTGTTTATCATCCAATATCAAAAAATAAAATACCTATAATATTAGATAAAAATATAGAAAAAAATACAGGAACAGGAATAGTACATATAGCATCAGAACATGGAGAAGAAGATAAAATATTATCAAAAAAAAATAACATAAAAGGAATTAATGTTATTGATAATGATGGACTTTATATAAATTATAAATATATAAAAAATATATATAAAACAACAATAAAAAAAGCAGAAAAATTAATAATAAAAAAATTAATAAAAAATAACAAATTAATATTAAAAGAATATATAAAACATAAATATCCATATTGTTGAAGACATAAAGAACCTATAATAATAAAATCTACATATCAATGATTCATTAATCTAAATAAAAATAATTTTAAAAAAAAATTATTAATTTCTATTAAAAAAGTAAAATGAATTCCAAAATGAGGATATAAAAAAATAAAAAAAATGATAATAAACAGACCTAATTGATGTATATCTAGACAAAGAATCTGAGGAACACCAATACCTATTTTTTTAAACAAAAAAACAAAAAAAATACACCCAAAAACAATATATTTAATAAAAAAAATATCATCAAAAATAGAAAAAAAAGGACCAAATTATTGAATAAATTTAGATAAAAAAAAATTTTTAGGAAAAAAACACACTAAATATGAAAAAGTATCAGACGTATTAGATGTATGATTCGATTCAGGATCTACTTGTTTTACAATAATGAATAAAAAATTTAAAAAAAAAAAAAATATAGATTTATATATTGAAGGATCAGATCAATTTAGAGGTTGATTTATGTCATCTCTTATAATACATACTGCTATTAAAAATGAACCTCCATATAAAACAGTAATATCACATGGATTTATAGTAGATGAAAAAGGAGAAAAAATGTCTAAATCACTAAAAAATAATATAAAACCTAATGAGATAATAAATAAATTTGGTTGCGATATATTAAGATTATGAGTATCTTCAGTAAAATATTTTAATGAAATTAAAATATCAAATGAAATAATATTAAGAATTACAGAATCATATAGAAAAATAAGAAATACAATAAAATTTTTAATATCTAATTTAGATGAATTTGATCCTGAAAAAAATTTTATTAAAAAAAAATATATGATTCTAATAGATAAATGAATAATACATAAAACAAAAAAAACACAAAATAAAATAATAAAATTTTATAATGAATTTAAATTTTATAAAGTAATAAAAATAATAATAAATTTTTGTAGTAAATATTTAAGTTCAATATATTTAGATATAATAAAAGATAGAAAATATATAATTAAAAAAAATACTATACCATATTATAGCGCTCAAACAACAATGTGAATGATTTTAGAATCAATAGTAAAATGAATATCACCAATATTATCATTTACAACAGAAGAAATATGAAAATATATACCAAGAAAAAAAACTAAATATATATATGAAGAAACATGATTTAATAAATTATTTTATTTACATAAAAATAATAAAATTAACACAAAAATTTGAAACAAATTAATAAAAATAAAAAATCATCTAAATAAAAAAATAGAAAAAATAAAAAAAAAAAAAATAATAAAATCATCATTAGAATTAAAAATAACTCTATATTTAGAAAAAAAAATATTTAAAATTATATATAAAATGAAATCAGAATTAAAATTTTTTTTTATAGTCTCAAAAACTAAATTAAAAAAAATTAAAAAAAAAAATAAAAACTTTTTTATTATAAAATGTAAAAAAATTAAAGGAATAAAATGTAACAGATGTTGAAATTATATAGAAAAAATTAAAAATATTAAAAAAAATATATGTAAAAGATGTATAAAAAATATAATTGGTAAAGGTGAAAAAAGAAAATTTATTTAAAATAATCAAATAAAATTTATTATACATAATAATAAAATAAAATGATAAATACATATAAAGATATAGGACAAAATTTTATAAAAAATAAAAATATTATAATGAAAATTGTAAAATTTATTAATCCAAAAAAAAAAAATTTTTTATTAGAAATAGGATGTGGTAATGGAGAGTTAACTAAAGAAATATTAAAATATACAAAAAATATAATAACAACTGAAATAGATGATTATTTAATAAAAAAAACAAAAAAAAAAATAAAAAATATTAAAATATTAAAAATAAACTTTTTAAAAATTAATTTTTCAAAACTTAAAAAAAAAAATATAAGAATATTTGGAAATATACCTTATTATATAACACATAAAATAATATATAAATTAATAAATAATTATAATTTTATAAAAGATATAAATATATTAGTACAAAAAGAATTTGCTAATAATTTATTAATTAAAAAAAAAAATATATCAAAAACAACTATAATAGTAAATTTAATATTTAAAATAAAAAAAATAATAGAAATAAATAATAAAAATTTTATTCCTAAACCTAAAATAAAATCAATTTTAATAAAATTAACTAAAAAAAAAAATAATAATTATATTAAAAATATTAAATATATAATACATATATTAAATAATATATTTTTTAAAAAAAAAAAAAAAATATATAATAATTTAAAAAAATTTATAAATATAAATGAATTTAAAAAAATTAAAATAAATCCAAATAAAAGAATAAACCAATTAAATTTAGAAGAATATAAAAAAATATTTAATTTTATTATTAATAAAAAACAAAATAATAAAAATTAAATATACTATTATTTTATATATTATTTATTAATTTTAATAATTTAGATTTATATCTGGAAGATTTATTAAAATGTATTATTTTTTTAACAGATAATTTATCTAATATAGATTGAACTTTATAATAAATTAATAATGATGATTTTTTATTTTTTTTTTTTATTAATAATTTTAATTTATTAATATATGTTTTTAACATAGATTTATTACTATTATTTATAAATTTTCTATACTTGTTTAACAAAATTCTTTTTTTTGAAGATTTTATATTTGACATAATATTTTTATTTAATATAAATAATTATTTTTTAAAATAAATTTTATTAAAAAAATTTATTAAATTTAATGTAGAATTATCTAAATATATTTTTTTTCTAAAATTGCTTTTTTTTATATTATCTTTACAACCTAAATAAGGATTTATAAATTCTGATAATTTTTTTCCTAACTCAACACCTCACTGATCAAAACTAGAAATATTTCATATAACACCTTGAGTAAAAACTTTATATTCATATAAAGTTATAAGAAGACCTAAACTATATGGACTAATATTTTTTAATAAAAAAGTATTACTAGGTCTATTTCCTTTAAATTTTATAAATTTAGATAAATTAACTTTCTTTTCGAATATACTATTTTTAAAAATTTTATCTCCAAAAGCCAAAGATTGAGTTTGAGATATAAGATTAGATATTAATATAAAATGTGAATTATTAATATTATTATTACTACATATCTCTCCTATAAAATCACAAGGAACTATATAAGTACCTTGATGTAATAATTGATAAAATGAATGTTGAGATATAGTACCTAATCCTCCCCAAATAATAGGAGATGTAAAATATTTATTTATATAATTATCATTATAATCTACATATTTACCATTTGATTCCATAATTAATTGTTGTAAATATAAATATAAATAAGATAATTTATTACTATAAGTTAAAATAGCTTCAGTAGAAAAATTAAAAAAATTATTATATCAAATACTAATAATTGCTAATAATATAGGTATATTTATTTTATAATCAGATTCAAAAAAATGAATATCTATATCATGAGCTCCTAATAATATATTTTTAAAATTTTTAAAACCTATAGCTATAGAAATTGATAAACCAAATGGAGAACAATATGAATAACGACCACCAACTCAATCATCAACTATAAAAATATTATTTAAATTAACACCAAATTTTATTGCTTCATTAAAATTACTAGAAACTAGTATAAAATGGTTATTTAAAGACCTCTTATCATTAAAAAATTTTAAAATTCAATTTTTTGCAATATTAGCATTAAATAAAGTTTCTAATGTAGTAAAACTTTTTGAACAAATTATAAAAATAGTTTCTTCAGGAGATATTTCATTTAAAATATTAAATATTTCAGAAGTATCAATATTAGATATAAAATAAAATTTTTGATAACTATTAATTCTATAATCCTTTAATGCATTTATAAACATACGCGGACCAAAATCTGATCCTCCTATACCAATATTAACAATATTTTTAATTTTCTTACCATTAAATCCTAACCATTCATAATTAGTTATTTTATTAGTAAAAATTTCTATTTTATTTAAATTAGCATTAATATCTTTTTTAATATCTAAAAAAGAAGAATTATATTTAATAAAATAATTATCTAAATCTCTAAGTAAAAAATTTAAAACAGGTTTTTTTTCAGTAAAATTTACTTTTTCACCGAATAATACAGATTTAACATAATCCTTAAAATTTATTTCATTTAATAATTCAATAAATAAATTTATAGTATCCATATTAATTCTATTTTTAGAATAATCAAATAATACAATATCTTTAAAATTAATAGAAAAATTATTAAATCTATTTTTATCTCTTTTAAATAAATCAATTATTTTAATATTTTTAATATCATTAAAATGTAATAATAAATTACTTCAACTTTTTGTCTTAATAGGATTTTTAAACATAAAAAAATTTCCAAAAAAAAAAAAAATAAATTAATAATAAATATTATTTATTATATTATAAATAATAATTAACTATAATTTAAATAATTTATTTATTATAATTAATAATAAATATTTAATTAATTTAAATTTAAAATAATAAATAAAAATGAAATTCATACATCAAAAAGAAAAAGAACAAATTTTTACAGAAAGAATAAAAATTTTAATTATTTTTTTAGGATTTATATTAATATATTTATTATTTTATATATATAATTTACAAATAAATAACTTTAAAAAATATTATTTTTTATCAAAAAAAAACTATATTAGAATTGTACCAATTATACCATATAGAGGAAATATTTTCGATAGAAATAATATTCCTATAGCAATAAATAAAAAATATTACGTTATAAAAAATATTAAAAATAATAATATATTAAAAAAAAAAATATATAAAAATAAAAATAAAATATATTTTAATAATTTTGTAAAATACAATGTATATAAAGCATTATTAATTAATCCTAAATTTAAAAAAAAAGTATATAGATATTATCCATATAAAGATATTTTAGCTCATATAACAGGTTATGTTAAAAAAGATTATAGAGAAAAAGAAAATTCTGAAAAAACAGGAATAGAAAAATATTATAATAATATTTTAAAAGGAAAAAAAGGATATAAAAAAAATTACATAAATAATAAAGGAAAAATAACAAATTCTATTAAAATTAAAAAATCAAAAATAGGGAAAAATATAAAATTATCAATAGATTTAAAATTACAAAATTTTGTATATAATCTAGTTAAAAATAATAATGCTGCAATAATAATAAGTAATATCAAAAATGGAGAAATATTATCATTAATTTCTGTACCAAGTTATAATCCAAATATATTTACTAGAAAAATATATAAAAAAGAATATGATAAAATTATAAATAATAAAAATAATCCTTTAGTAAATAAAATAACACAAGGTACTTATCCTCCAGCATCAACAATTAAACCATATATTGCAATAGCAGCTCTAGAAGAAAAAGCTATTAAAAAAAATTTTAAAATATTTGATCCTGGATGATGAAAATTACCTTCATCAAATAAAATATTTTATGATTGAAAAAAACAAGGACATGGAATAGTAAATTTAATAAAATCAATAGAAGAATCTTCAGATACATTTTATTATCAAGTATCATATTATTTAGGAATTAATAAAATAATTAAATGAATAAAAAAATTTGGATTTGGTAATAAAACTGGTATAGATTTACCTAACGAAAAAAAATCATTTCTTCCTGATAAAAAATGAAAAATAAATACATTAGGTAATAAATGATATCTAGGAGATACTATATCTATAGGTATAGGACAAGGATATTTATCTTTTACTCCTATACAAATACATAAAGCTTTAATAATACTTGCTAATAATGGATATGCTATAAAACCACATTTATTATTAAATAATAAATATAAAAAAAAAATATATGTAAAAAATGTAGATAAAAAACATTGAAAAATAATTAAAAAAGGTATGTACGGGGTAGCACATAAAAAAAATGGAACAGCTTATTGAAATTTTATAGGAACTAAATATAAATTAGCAGCAAAATCAGGTACTGCTCAAGTATATTCAATTGGTAATAATAAAATTAATATAAAAAACAAAAATATAAATTTAAAAGATCATATATTAATGAATGTATTTATGCCATATAAAAAACCAAAAATTGCAATAACAATTATATTAGAACATGGAGGAAACGGACCAAGAATTGGTGAAATAATGAGAAAAATAACAGATTTTATTAAAAACAATAATTATGATAAATAAAATTAAAAATATAACTAAAAATATAGATTTTACTATAATTTCATGTATAACTTTATTATTAACATATAATTTATTAATTTTATACAGTGCTAGTAATAAAGATATTTTAATAATATCTAAAAGATTAATACATATAATAATAAGTTATATATTAATGATATATATAACAATAAATTTAAATAAACAATATTATAAAAATAATGCATATTTATTTTATATAATATGTAATATTTTATTACTTTTTGTTTTTATAAACGGAAATATTATTAAAGGAGCTCAAAGATGAATAAATTTATATTTTTTTAAATTTCAACCATCAGAAATAATTAAAATATCAATTCCTATAATAATTAATAAAATATTAAGTGATAATAATTATAAAATAAATAATTTATTAAATTTAATATATCTAACAAGTATAACATTAATTCCAATTACATTAATATATATACAACCAGATTTAGGAACATCAATATTAATTATTTTATATTTAGCAATACCTCTATATTTAAATGGATTAAATAATAAAATAATAATTATGCTTACTATATTAGGTATAGTTATATCTCCATTAATATGGAAATATATGTTACATAATTATCAAAAACAAAGAATAATAACTATATTTAGTAATAAAAATAATAATGATTTAAAAAAAAATGGATATCATACATATCAATCAAAAATAGCTATAGGATCAGGAGGTTTATATGGAAAAGGTACTTTTTTAGGAACACAATCTAAATTTCATTTTATACCAGAAAATAAAACTGATTTTATATTCACATTAATAGCTGAAGAACATGGATTTGTAGGAATATGTTTAATATTATTAATATATTTAATACTTATTATTAGAAGTTTATTAATATCTATAAATAATAATTTTTTCTTTAATAAAATATTAATTTCAAATTTAATAATAAACTTTTTTATACATATATTAATAAATATAGGAATGGTAATAGGTATATTACCAGTAGTAGGTATTCCATTACCTTTAATGAGTTATGGAGGTACATCATTATTAAGCACAATGTGTATGTTTGGAATAATAATGTCATTACAAAATAAAAATATTTACTAAAAAAAATGAAAATATATAAAAAAATATTAATATTATTAATAATATTAATAATTAATAACAAAATATTTGCAAATAATATAAAATTTAAAAATATAAAAAATGTAAAATCATATATTTTAATAGACTATTATTCAGAAAAAATATTAGCTAAAAAAAATATAAATTTAAAATTACCACCTGCAAGTTTAACTAAAATTATGACAAGTTATATAATATCTGATTATATTAAAAATAATAAAATAAAATTAAAAGATATAGTAACAATAGGATATAATTCATGATATAAAAATCCTATTTTTAAAAACTCATCATTAATGTTTTTAATTAAAGATCAAAAAGTTAAAATATCAGATCTAAATAAAGGAATAATAATACAATCAGGAAATGATGCTTGTGTTGCTATATCAGAATATATAGCTGGAAATGAAAAAAAATTTGTTAAATTAATGAATAAATATTCTAAAAAAATGAATTTAAAAAATACAAATTTTACAAATTCACATGGATTAGATAATAATAACCATTATAGTACATCTTTAGATATAGCTAAATTAAGTATAAATTTAATTAAAAAATTTCCAAATACATATAAAATATATAAAAAAAAAGAATTTATATTTAATAAAATAAATCAAAAAAATAGAAATAATTTATTATGATATAAAAAATTAAATGTAGATGGTATAAAAACAGGACATACAGATAAATCTGGATATAATTTAGTAAGTTCAGCAAAAAAAAATAATACTAGATTAATAACAGTTATATTAGGTGCAAAATCTATAGAAGACAGAGATAACTATACAAAACAATTATTAAATTGAGGATTTAAAAATTTTGAAACAAAAAAATTAATAGATAAAAACAAAATAATAAAATATAAAAAAATATATTTTGGTAAAAATAATTTTGTTCCAATAGGAATAAATAAAGATTTATATATTACATATAGTATTAAAAAAAAAAATAACAAAAAAATAATAACAAAATATTTTAAAAAAATAGAAGCACCTATAAATAAAAATAAAATATTAGGAAAAATATTAATTAAAGAAAATAATAAAAAATTAAATAAAAAAATATTTTTAATATCACTAAAAAAAATAAATTTAGGAAATATTATTAAAATAATAATTGATTATATTATAATTAAAATAAATTATATAATTTACAAAATAAAAAAAATAATAAACATATTAAAAAATGAATAAAAATAAAATTAAAAAAATATATAAAATTATATTAGCATTATCAGGAGGAATAGATTCGTCTGTAAGTTTATGAATATTAAAAAAATTAGGATATAAAGTAAAATGTGTATTTATTCAATGTTGAGAAAACAATAAAAAAAATTGTAATATAAAAAAAGACTATAAAGATTCAAAAAAAATATGTAAAAAATTTAATATAAAATTATATTATATAAATTTATCATATGAATATTGAAATAAAGTATTTAAAATATTTATTAAAAATCAAAAAAAATCAAAACATATAAATCCAGATATTTTATGTAATAAAAAAATAAAATTTGATATATTTTTAAATTTTGCTTTAAATATATTAAAAGGAGATTATATATCAACAGGACATTATGTAAAAAAAAAATATTGAAAAAAAAATTACATAATATTAAAATCTTTAGATAAAAATAAAGATCAAAGTTATTTTTTATATACATTAAAACAAAATCAAATAAAAAAATGTATTTTTCCTTTAGGAAATTATTACAAAAAAAATGTAAGAATAATAGCAAAAAATTTAAATTTAATAAATTCAAAAAAAAAAGATTCAACTGGTATATGTTTTATAGGTAAAAAAAATTTTTTTAATTTTATAAAAAAATATATAAAATTTAAACCAGGAAAAATAATAACATTAAAAAAAAAAATAATAGGAATACATAAAGGATTACCTTTTTATACAATAGGTCAAAGAAAAAAATTAAATATAAATATTGGACAACATACACCATATTATGTTGCTAAAAAAAATATAAAAAAAAATGAATTAATAGTAGTTAAAGGAATAAATAATAAAAATTTATATTCTATAGGTTTATATATAAAAAAAATACATTTCATATATAAAATTAAAAATAAAAAAAAAATATTTTGTAAAATAAAAACAAGATATCGTCAAAAAGATGTAAAATGTAAAATATATTTCAAAAAAAAAATAATAGTAATATTCAAAAAACCAATATTTGCAGTAACATATGGTCAATCAGCTGTATTTTATAAAAAAAACCTATGTTTAGGAGGAGGTATAATAACTAAAAATATTCCGTATAAAATTAAAAAAAACAAGAAAAATCCATATATTTATTAAATATTAATTTAATATTATTCAATAAATATAATCTATTATTTTTAAATATTAAATTATTAGTATTTATTTTTAAAGAATTTAAAAAATTCTCTATTTTTTTAATAGATATAAAAAAACAATTAAATAATTTTTTATAATTATGTTTATATAAATATATTTTATATTTCTTTTTTAAAAGAAATATATATTTATATAATATTATTTCTTGTTTTTTATTTAAAAATAAAATATTAAATTTTTTAATATCTAAAAAATCTATAAATTTAACTAAAATATTATTAAATCTTTTATATACAGATATAAATTTATTAAATATTTTTTTATTTTTAAAATATATAAAAATATCAATTCTTTTTTTTATATCTAATAAATCAAAATTATTATAATTATTTTCTATAATAATTAAAATATCTTTTTTTAAATAATTTAAACTAATTAATTTATTTACAAAACGTTTTAATATAAAATTAAATAATTTTAATATATTTTTTTTATATATATAATATTTTTTATAAAAAAATAGAATACAATATTTTATTAAATTATATAAATTTATATAAAAATTATTATTTAAAATAATTTCTATTATACATAAAGATAATTTTTTAAATCCAAAAGGATCATTACCTTTTTTTATAAAAATAAATTTATTTAAAATTGATATACCTAATAAAGTATCAAATTTATCTATTAAAGATATAAATGAACTATATAAAATATTAATATTATTATTAAAATTTTTAAAAATAATATAATGATTTTTAATTATAAAAGAAATTAACTTATTTTTATTATATAATTCATAATAATACATACCTATTATTCCTTTTAAATCAGGATAATTTTTACATAAATTAGTTACTAAATCACATTTTATTAATAAAATAGATTTATTTAAAATAATAATATCTAAATTTAAATAAAACAAATAATTTAATAATAAATATTTACAAATATATAATAAACGTCTTATCTTATCTAAATAAGATCCTAATCCTTTATAAAAAACAACATATTTTAATTTATATAAATTACTAATTAATTTACTTTTTTTATCTTTTAAAAATAAAAAATTAATATAATTTAAATTATTATTAATAATATTTTCATAACTTTTAATAATATTATTATAACAATAAGTTTCTATATTAATAAAAATTAAAAATTTATTTATAATACAATTATTTTTATTATATAAAATAAAACAAAAATGTTTTTTTATTATATAATATATAAATTCTTTAGGTAAAGATAAATAAACAATATTAAATTCTCCTAATAAAACAACAGGTCATTCAAGTATTCAAATTATTTTATTTAAATTTTTATCTTTAAAATTAAAAATATATTTATTATTTAATATTATATTATTTATTTTTTTTAATATTATTTTTTTTCTAATATTAAAATCAACAATAATTTTCCCATATTTAAATAAAATATAAGAATAATTTTTAATATCATTTATTATGATATTTTTTTTAACCATAAATTTATGACATAATAAAATATTATTAGATTTAACTCCAAATAAATTAACATCCAAAATATTACTATTATACATAACAACTAAATTTATTATTGGTCTAAAAAAATAATAATTTTCTTTTCCTCATCTCATTAATTTAGAATTTTTAATTAATTTAAACAATAAATTAATTAAAATACTATGAATTAAATTATTTAAATTATATATTTTTTTTTTTTTTTTAAAAAAAAATTTCTTTACACCATTAATACTATTATATTTTAGTAAACTTATATTAATTTTTTTTTTCTTTACTCAATTTAATATTATTTTATTACTTAAAATATCTTCTTTATTTATAATTAACTCAGGACCATAAATAAAATTATATTTAATTTTTATATTTTGATTAAAATTAATATTATATAATAAAAAAGAAATTCTTCTTACAGTTATAAAAAAATCTATATTAGAAAAATAAAAATATTTTTTATTAAATTCATAATAAATATAATTACATAAATTATTATTAATATTTTCTAAAATATAAATAGGTAATTCGTATGTCCCTATTTCAACTAATAATATATCTTTCATTAAACACCAATAAAATTAATTTTATAATTTTGATAAATAAATACTAGCTATTTTATTAAAAATACTTCTAATACATAATATATTTCTTTGTCTTTCAATACTAGAAAAACATTTTTTTGAATCTAAAATATTAAAATAATAAACCATTTTTACTGCAAATTCATATGACAAAATTATTAATGGATTATTTAAATTTATTAATCTTAAAGATTCATTTTTATAATTATTCATACATAATTCTAAAAATTTAATATTTAAATTATTTAAATTATATAAAGATTTTTCTAATTCATTATTAAAAAATAATGTATTATACTTTAATAAATATTTATTTTCATTTCAAATTAAATTATTAATTTTATCAATATTTTGTAAATATAAAGATATTCTTTCTAAACCATAAGTTATTTCCACCATAGAAGGTATACAATCAAATCCTGCCATTTTTTGAAAATAAGTAAATTGAGTAATTTCAATACCATTTAATCAAACTTCTCAACCTACACCATAAGCTCCTAAAGTAGGATTTTCCCAATCATCTTCAATAAAACGTAAATCACATAAATTTAAATTAATTCCTAAATATTTTAAAGAATCTATATATATATTTTGTATATTATTAATATCTGGTTTTATAATAACTTGAAATTGATAATATTGTTGTAATTTATTATTATTTTTACAATAACTAGAATCATTAGGTCTTCTACATAATTGTAAATAAGAAAAAAAACTATTTTTTTTAATTAAAGAATTAAAAAAAGTAATTGGATGAAATGTAGCAGCACCTATTTCAATATCTCATGATTGAACAATATTACATCCAATATTTGATCAATATTTATATAATTTAAAAATCAATTTCTGAAACGTAATCATAAAAATTATTCGTATTTAAAAAAAACTCTATCATGATTAATAGAACACATTAAATGATAACTAATAGTATTAGCTTTCTTAGCTACACTATCTATATGTAAGTTTTCTCCTCATAATTCAACTATAGAACCAATTTTAATATTATAGTTATATGAAAGATCTATCATCATCATATCCATAGATATATAACCAATTACTCTACTTTTTATTAAATTATTTACTAAAACAAAAGATTTATTAGATAATTGTCTTAAATAACCATCAGCATAACCACAAGCAACAACACCAACTAATCTTTTTTTATAATTACATATATAACTATGATTATAACCAACTCCCTGACCATAATTTATTTTATTTATACAAATTAATTTACTATAAAAACTCATAACAGGTTTAAAACCATATTTTTTAATATCATTAAAATCTCCAGTAGGAGAAGATCCATATAATAAAATACCAACACGTAATCAATTAGTATATATATTATTTACATGTCAAATTAAACCAGAAGAACTAAAAACAGAAATATTATAAAAATTAATTTTTATTAATTTATTATAATTATTAAAATAATAATATTTAGAATCATTTTTACTAGATCTAGATAAATGAAACATTAAAGATATAGTATTTATAAAAAATTTTTTTTTTAATAAATAAAATAAAAATTTAATTTTTTTATAATTAAAACCTAATCTATTTAAATCATTATTAAATTTTAAATAAATATCAATTTTTTTATTACCAAAAATATTTACATTATCTAATAGTAATTTTATTTGTCAAATACTATGTAAAACAATAATTAAATTTAGTTCAATACACAATTTAATATCATCTAAATCAAAAAAACCCTCTAATAATAAAATATATTTTTTAAAACCTAAATTTCTTAAACATAAAGCTTCATTTAAAGTAACAACAGCAAAACCATCAACATCATTATAAATATAATTATAAATATTTTTTATACCATGACCATAAGCATTACCTTTTATAACAAACCATATTTTTCTAAAACCAGAAAATTTACGTATTAAAAATAAATTATTTCTTAAATTATTAATATTTAAACTACAAAATATAGGTCTAACCATAAATAAATTAATTTTAAATTATATTTAATTAATATTTCTCTTTAATATTTCTATATATACCATAGGAGAATTATCTCCATTTCTAAAACCACATTTTAATATTCTAGTATATCCACCAAATACATTAACAAATCTAGGAGCTATTATATATAATAATTTATTAACATTACTTTTATTTCGTATATATTTAAACAATAATCTTCTAATATGTAAATTATTTTTTTTAGATTTATTAATTAAATTATCTATTATAATTCTTAATTCTTTAGCTTTATATAAAGTAGTTTTTATTAATTCAAAATAAATTAAAGAATTAACTATATTTATAAACATAGACTTTCTATGTTTACTATTTCTCCCTAATTTACGACCTTTATTTTTATGACGCATAATAATATATTCCTTATAAATTACTTTATTAAATTATTTTTTTTATAACTAATATCTTTAGGAGGTCATCCATTTATTTTCATTCCTAATTTTAAACCTTTAGATAATAAAATATTTTTAATTTCTAATAAAGATTTTTTACCTAAATTAGGAGTTTTTAATAATTCACTTTCTGTTTTTTGAACTAAATCACCTATATATTGTATAGATTCATTTTTTAAACAATTAGCAGATCTTACAGTAAGATCTAAATTATCTACAGATAATAATAAAATTGGATCAAAACTTAATAATTTATCTTTATCTTTATTAATATTATTATCATATTCCATACTAATAATTCTTTTTAATTTATTAACTAAAATATTAACTGATTTACGTAAAGCTAATTCAGGTTCTATAGTTCCATTAGTTTCTATTTCAATAATTAATTTATCAAAATCATTATTATCTTTAATACGGGTATTTTCTACATTATAAGATACACGAACTATAGGAGAATATATAGCATCAATAAATAATTTTCCTATAGATACATTAGAATTATCCTTAAATTTATCAGATCTACATAAAGAAGATACATATCCTTTACCTAATTCAACTTTAATACGCATATCAATAAAAGCATCTTTAGATGTTAAATTACATATAACATAATTAGGATTAACTATAGAAAATTTAGAATCAGAAACAATATCAGAAGCCAAAACAGGTCCAATACCTTTTTTTTTTATAAATAAAAAAGCTTCATCTAAATTATCTTCCAATTTAATAGATAATCTCTTAAAATTTAAAATTATTTCTATAATATCTTCCAATAAACCTTCTTTAGTACTATATTCATGTAATACATCTTTTATTTCTAATTCAGTAACAGCATAACCTGGAATAGAAGATAATAATATACGTCTTAAAATATTACCTAATGTATGACCAAAACCTTTTTCTAAAGGACTTAAAATTATTAAAGAACAATTTTTATATTTATTTTTAACTTTAATTAAATTTGTTTCTAATTCTTTTTTATTAAACATAATTAAATAAAATCCTAAAATATATTTATTTTGAATAAAATTCCAAAATAAGATGTTCTTGTATATCAGATAAAAAATACTTTCTATCAGGAATATATTTAAATATACCTTCCATTTTTTTAATATTTACATCTAATCAAATAGGAAATTCACGTTTTTTAAATAACTCTAAAGAATATTTAATTCTATCATAATTTTTAGCTTTATCTACTATACTAACAATATCACCTTCAGACAATAAAAAAGAAGGAATATTAACTATTTTATTATTAACTTTAATAAGTTTATGACTAACTAATTGACGAGAATCTAAACGTGTAGTTCCAAAACCCATTCTATAAACAACATTATCTAATCTTCTTTCTAAAAAATTAAAAAGCATTTTACCAGTATTATTTTTAGATTTAATAGATTTTTTATAATAATTTAAAAACTGTTTTTCAAAAACACAATATATACGACGTAATTTTTGTTTTTCTCGTAATTGTAAACCATAATCAGATAATCTACTTTTTTTATAACCATGTTCACCTGGTAAACGATCTATTTTACATTTTTTATTAATATCACATAAACCAGATTTTAAAAACAAATCTGTACCTTCACGACGACTTAATTTTAGTTTAGAACCTAAAAATTTAGACATTAAATCACCTATAAATTAAATTATAATAAATAATTATTATACACGTCTCTTTTTAGGAGGACGACAACCATTATGAGGTATAGGAGTTACATCACTAATATTAATTATATTAAAACCACAATTATGTAATGCTCTAATACTAGATTCCCTACCTGGACCAGGACCATTAACCATAACTTCTATATTCTTAATACCATAAACTTTAACCATTTCAACACATTTTTCAGTAGCTTTTTGTGCAGCAAAAGGAGTAGATTTTCTAGATCCTCTAAACCCTGATCCTCCTGATGTACTTCACGCTAATACATTACCAAAAATATCTGTTATACTTATTATAGTATTATTAAATGAAGCATATATATGAGCTATACCATTTAATATTTGTTTTTTACTTTTTTTAGTTTTTTTTTTAAATATTTTAGACATAAAACACCAAACTATTATTTTATAAATTTACGAAGTTTTTTACAAGTTTTAGCATTAGTTTTTGTACGTTGACCTCTAACAGGTAATTTTTTTCTATGTCTCAAACCTCTATAACAATTAATATCAATCAATCTTTTTATATTTAACATTATATCTCTTCTTAAATCACCTTCTAAAATAAAATTAGATATTTTTTTTCTAATTAAATTTATATTTTTATCATCTAATTTATTAAACTTAATATAATAATTAATACCAATAGAATTACATATATGCTTAGATCTAGATACACCTATACCATAAATAGAAGTTAAAGCATATAAAACAGATTTATTTTCTGAAATATTAACTCCACATATTCTAACCATAATTATAATATAACCTTAACCTTGACGTTGTTTGTGTTTAGGATTATTACTACAAATAACATATAATATACCAAAACGCTTAACAATTTTACAAAAAGAACAAAATTTTTTAATAGAAGCTCTCACTTTCATAAATTTAACTATATCTTTTAAAAATTGAAAAATATTTATTTGACATTATTAAAGATTTTATCTGAGAAATAAACTCCATAATAACTATAATAGTTATTAATAAAGAAGTTCCACTAAAATTAAAATCAATACCTATCATATTACATATAAAATTAGGAATTAAACAAATAATTGATATATAAATAGAACCAAATAAAGTTAATCTTAACATAATTTTATTCAAATAATTAGATGTACTGTTTCCAGGTCTAATTCCAGGAATATAAGCACCAGTTTTTTTTAAATTCTCAGATATATCATTAGAATTATACATTAATAAAGTATAAAAAAAACAGAAAAAAATTATAAAAAATAAATAAAATATTAAATATAAAAAATGATTAGGATAAAATAATAAAGAAATATATTTTAAAAAATCAGATTCTACATAATTATTTAAAAAAATTAAAACAAAAGATGGTATAGACATAATACTAGAAGTAAAAATAGAAGGAATAACTCCAGACATATTAATTTTTAATGGTAAAAAAGTACTATATGAAGGAAATAAATAAATATTACTAATATATCTTTTAGAAGCATATTGAACTAATATTTTTCTCTGAGCACTTTCTACATAAATTATAAAATAAATAATAAATAAAATTAAAAAAAAAAATAATATTAATTTTGAGTAAGATAAATTATATAATAATTTATATAAAAAATAAGGTAAATTAGAAATAATTCCAATAAATATAATAACAGATATTCCATTACCTAATCCATACTCAGATATTTGTTCACTTAATCAAATCAAAAACATAGTACCAGTAACTAAACTTAGTATAGATATAAAATATATATATCAATTATCATTTAAAAAAATACTTTTATAATTATTAAATTTAATTATAGTAATAGAAATAATAATAGATTGAATAATAGATAATAAAAATGTTAAATATTTTATATATTTATTAATAATATATTTACCATTAATACCTTCTTTTTTTAATTCTTTAAAATAAGGAAAAATAATAGTTAATAATTGAATAATTATTGATGAAGATATATAAGGTATAACACCTAAAGTAAATATAGAAAAATTATATAAAGATCCACCAGAAAAAAAATTAAATATATTATTTAAACTAATATTATTTTTTAATAAATTATTTAATATATAAATATTAATCCCAGGTATAGAAATATATGTACCTATACGAAAAATAAATATAGAAAATAATAAAAATATAATTCTATTTTTTAATTCTTTTAAACTATCAAAAATAGAATCAAATAAAATATCTTTTATATACATATATATAATCCAAATTAAAATAAAAATTATTTTTTATAATTAATATTTAATAAATTTAAAATAGAAGAAGAACATTTAATTCTATTATCTATAATAGTAATATTTTTAATATTTAATCTTCCTTTTAATATTATTTTAACTAATTTAATATCAAAACCAATCAATTTTTTTTTTTTCAACAAATCTAAATCAATATAATCATTATTACTTAAAATATTTAATTTATATAAACATAATTCTTTAAAATAAATATTTTTTTTACTATTAAAACCAAATTTAGGTATTCTTCTATAAAAAGGAGTTTGTCCACCTTCAAAATACCTATTTATATTATAACCAGATCTAGATTTTTGTCCTTTATGACCTCTACCACAAGTTTTCCCTAATCCAGATCCTATACCTCTTCCTAATCTTTTCTTTTTTTTTAATTTTAAAAAACTATATAAAGTATTTAAAAATAACATATAATAACCTTACAATAAATTAATTAAATAAAAATTTCCTTTAAAAATTTTCCTCTTTTTTTAGCAATATATAAAGGAGATTGTATTTTACATAAAGCTTTAATAGTAGCTTTTACAACATTAATAGGATTACTAGAACCATAACATTTAGATAAAATATTTTTTATACCAGCAACTTCAAATAAAGACCTCATGGATTTACCTGCTATTATACCTGTACCTTCTTTTGCTGGTTTAAGAAATACAATAGTACTTGTATGTGAAGCCTCAACAGAATATTTTAAAGTATTATTTTTATTTAAATGAACAAATATCATATTTCTACGAGATTTATATAAAGATTTTTTTATTGCAATAGGAACTTCTTTAGATTTTCCATAACCATAACCTACTTTTCCTTTACCATCTCCTACTACAGTTAAAGCAGAAAAAGAAAATATTCTACCACCTTTAACTGTTTTTGAAATTCTATTAACAAATATTAATTTTTCATAATATTCAACATTATTATTAAATTTTTTCATAAAAATTAAGATAAATTAAATTAAAATAATAAACCATATTTTCTAGCATAATCAGCTAAAATTTTTATACGCCCATGATATTTAAAACCTGAACGATCAAAAACAACATTCCTTATACCTCTAATAATAGATTTTTTAGCTATAAATTTACCAACAATACCAGCAGCTATCTTATTACCACCATATTTAATATTTTTACTTACATTTTTATCTAAAGTAGAAACACTCAATATTACATAAGAAAAACCATTATTTTGTCTTATTATTTGAGCATAAATATTTCTTAAAGTTTTATATACAACTAAACGTAATTTATTATATTTTTTATATAATAAACGTATTTTTTTACATCTACGTAAACGTTCTTTCTTCTTATTAAACATATAATTATTATTTAGTTAATTTTTTTTTATGTTCTTTAATACGTACTACCTCATTTTCATAACGTATACCTTTACCTTGTTTATAACATTCAGGAGGTCTAAAAAATCTTATATCTGATGCAACCTGACCAACTAACTGTTTATCATAACCTTTTATTTCTATTTCATTTTGGTTTAAACAAATAATATTAATATTTAAAGGTATAAAATATTTTATAATATAAGAAAAACCTAAATGTAATAATAAAATATTATTTTCAATAATAGCTTTATAACCAATTCCTATAATAATTAATTTTTTTTTATAACCATATTGCAAACCAAATATAGAATTATAAACTATAGATCTAATTGTACCTGCATACATTCAAGATTTTAAATAAATATTATTAACATTAAAAAAAATTTTATTATTTTTTATTAAAGGTAATACAGAACAATGAAATTTATGTTTAATTAAAATATTACCTTTAGATAAAATAATTTCATTTTTATTTATAAAAACATTAATATCATTAGGAATAACAATAAATTTTTTAGCAATACGTGACATATTTTACCTTTAAAATATATAACAAATAATTTCTCCACCAATATTTAAATTTCTAGCCTGTTTATCAGATAATACACCTTTAGAAGTAGAAATAACAACTACACCAAATCCTGATTTAAATAAAGGTATATCATTACAAGATTTATATATACGTAAACTAGGAGTACTAATTCTTTTAATATAATTAATTACAGGATTACCATTAAAATACTTTAAATAAATTTTAATTTTTTTTTTATTATTACATAAAATTAATTTTATTTTTTTTATATAACCTTCATTAATAAAAATATTTAAAATAGAAATTTTAAATTTAGAATAATATATATATATTTTTTTTTTATTAACTAATTGAGCATTTCTGATACATGTAAACATATCAGATATAGGATCTTGCATCATATATTAACCACCAATTATATATTTAAATTTTATAAAATAAAACAATTATCAACTAGATTTTTTTAATCCAGGTATATCACCTCTAACAGCAAACTCGCGAAATTTAATTCTACTTAAACCAAATTTACGAAGATAACCATGACATCTACCAGTTAATTTACATCTATTTCTATGTCTAACAATACTAGAATTTCTAGGTAAAGATTGTAATTTAACTATAGCATTTCATCTATCTTTACTTGAAGACTTAACATTAGATATAATTTTTTTTAAATTTAATCTTTTAAAATAAAATTTTTTAATTAACAACATTCTTTTATTTTCTCTAGCAATAACAGATTTTTTAGCCATAAATAACCTACAAATATTTAATTTTTTTTAAAAGGAAAATAAAAATATTTTAATAATTCTATAGATTCATTAATACTAATACTATTAATTACAATAGATACATTCATGCCATGAATATAATTAACTTTTTCATAATCTATTTCAGTAAATATAGTTTGTTCTTTTATACCTAAATTAAAATTACCATACTTATCAAAAGATTTAATTGAAAAACCTCTAAAATCCCTTATTCTAGGTATAACAATAAATATTAATTTATCAAAAAAATATCACATTAATTTTTTTCTTAATGTAACTTTACAAGCAATAGGAAAACCTTTACGTATCTTAAAACTTGAAATAGATTTCTTAGATTTAATAATAATAGGAAATTGACCTGATATCAATTTTAAATTATCATAAACACAATTTAATCTCTTTTTAGATAAATCAATTGAATTTAAACTAACATTCAAAACTATTTTAGTTATCTTAGGAACTTTCATTATAGAAGAATAATTAAATTTTTTTAAAAAATCATATCTAATATGATTATTATATAATTTAAATAATTTACTCATTTTATTTATTATCAATTATTTTATTATTATATTTTAAATAACGAACTTTTTTATTTTTAATATATTTAAATCCAACTTTAGATAATATAATTTTATTATTAGAATTTACAATAAAATGACTAATATTAGAAATATTAATTCAAGACTCTTTTTTTATTATATTTCCTACAATATTACTAGATGGTACAGATTTAATATTTTTAAAAACTAAATTAACATTATCAACAATAACTTTATTAAAGTTAACTTTTTTTATAAAACTAATTTTACCTTTATCTTTACCAGATATAACTATAATTTTATCATTTATATGAAATTTACATGACATAAAATTATATCCTCAATTTATATTACTTCTTGAGCAAGAGAAACTATTTTCATAAATTTTTCAGTTCTTAATTCTCTAGCTATAGGACCAAAAATTCTTGTACCTAAAATTTGATTATTATTATTTAATATAACACAAGAATTATTATCAAATCTAATTATAGAACCATCTGATCTACAGATACCATATTTAGTTCTTACTATAACAGCTTTAAAAACTTCTCCTTTTTTAATTTTACTTTTAGAAAAAACCTCTTTAACCACAACTTTAATTATATCTTTAATACCAGCATATCTACGATTAGTACCACCTAAAACTTTTATACACATAACTACCTTAATTCCTGTATTATCTGCAACAAACAATAAAGATCTTTCCTGAATCATAAATACCTACTTTATTAATTTTAAAAATACTCAAGATTTATTTTTAGAATATGGCCTACATTGTTTAATTTCAACAAAATCACCAATATTACATTTGTTAAATTCATCATGAGCAAATATTTTAGAACTTTTTTTAATATATTTTTCATATATTCTATGTTTAATATATCTAACTACCAAAACAACAATAGTTTTATTCATTTTATTACTTACAACTAAACCTTTAATTACTTTATTTTTTTTCATATAATATTATATATTTATTTTTTTTTATATAAAAAACTTTTAAGTCTAACTATATTTTTTTTACATACTTTTATTAAATGAGTTTTTCTTAATTTATTAAGTGATAACTTCATACGTAAATTAAAATATTCTTTTAATAAACTAAATAATTTATTTTTAATTTCTATAATATTTTTATTAATTACAAATCTTTTGTTAATCATAATAAATAATCTTTAATAACAAAAATTGTTTTAACTGATAATTTAGCACTAGCTAATTTAAAAGCATTTCTAGCTACAAATTCATCAACTCCATCTAATTCATATAAAATTTTACCAGGTTTTATAACTGAAACTCAATATTCAACATTACCTTTACCTTTACCCATACGAATTTCTAAAGGTTTTTTAGTAATAGGTTTATCAGGAAATATTCTTATTCAAATAGAACCCTGTTTTTTTATTGATCTAGTAATTACACGACGAGCAGACTCTATTTGTTTAGAAGATATAAAACCTCTAGTTATAGCTTTTAAACCATACTTACCAAAAATAACTTCAGTATCATTAGATAATCCTCTATTACGACCTTTTTGCATTTTTCTATATTTAGTTTTTTTAGGTTGTAACATATATAAACCTCAAATATTATTATTTTCTACTTATTATCTTAAAATATCTTTTAATACTAAGTAAATTACTATTATATAATTTTATAGGATAAAATTTATCTAAAATTTCACCTTTAAATATTCATACTTTAATTCCTATAACACCATAATTAGTTAATGCTCTTTTAAAACTATAATCAATATCAGCTCTTAAAGTATGTAAAGGTATACATCCTTCTTTATATCATTCTTTTCTAGCAATTTCACTACCTCCTAATCTTCCACTTATTTTAACTTTAATTCCTTTAACACCTAACCTTAATGCATTATTTATAACTCTTTTCATAACTCTTCTAAACATCATACGTTTTTGTAATTGAAAAGCTATATTATCAGCAATTAACTTAGAATCAAGTTCTGGTCTACGAACCTCAGATATATTAATTTGAGAAATAACACCAGTTATATTATTTATTTCTTTTCTTAATTTTTCTATATCTTCTCCTTTTTTACCTATAACTATTCCAGGTCTAGCTGTATATATAGTAATTCTAATACTTTTTTTAGCAGGTCTTTCAATTAATATTTTAGAAATTAAAGCTTTATATAATTTTTTTTTTAAATAATTACGAATAATATAATCTGCATATAAATAACTACTAAAATTTTTTTTATCTACAAATCATACAGAATTTCACATTTTAGTTATACCTAAACGTATAACATTAGGATTTACTTTTTGTCCCATAATAATTACCAAAATAATTACTTATTAATATTAGATAAAAATATTGTAATATGACTAAATCTTCTTAAAATATAATTAATCCTACCTTTAGCTCTAGGTAAAATTCTTTTAACACAACAAGCACCATCTACATAAATTTTAGAAATTATTAAAAAATCTTTATTAATACCATAATTATTAAATGCATTAGCTATAGCAGATAATAAAACCTTTTTAATTAATAAAGAAGCTTTTTTATTAGTAAAAGTTAAAATATTTAAAGCTAAATTTACATTTTTATTTCTTATCAAATTAGCAACTAATCTTAGTTTTTGAGGAGATAACTTAACATAATTATATTTAGCAATAATATTCATAATAAATTTTAACCATATATATAAACATTAATCTTTTTTATTATCATTAACAACATCTTTATTTTTTTTATTACTATTTAAATGACCTCTATAAGTTCTTGTAGGAGAAAATTCTCCTAATTTATGACCTATCATACTTTCTGTTATATAAACAGGAATATGATGTCTTCCATTATGTACTCCAATAGTTAAACCAACCATATTAGGTAAAATAGTAGAACGACGAGATCAAGTTTTTATTATATTTTTATTATTTTCCTTAATAGATTTTTCTATTTTTTTTAACAAATGAAAATCTATAAAAGGACCTTTTTTAAAAGAACGAGACATATTATTATAATTCCTATTTATTTTTTATTACGAAATTTTACAATAAATTTATTTGTACGCTTATTATTACGAGTCTTTTTTCCTTTAGTTTTTAAACCTCACGGGGTAACAGGATGCTTACCAAAATTTCTACCTTCACCACCTCCATGAGGATGATCTACAGGGTTCATAGCAGTTCCTCTAACAGTAGGTCTAATACCTAACCATCTAGAATATCCTGCTTTACCAAACAATTTTAACATATGCTCAGAATTACTTACTTCACCTAATGTAGCTCTACATAAAATATTAATTTTTCTAATTTCTCCAGAACGTAATCTTAAAATTGCATAATTATCTTCAAAAACTAATAATTGACAATAAGAACCAGCAGATCTAGATATTTGTCCTCCTTTTCCTGGTATTAATTCTACATTATGAACAAAAGAACCTATAGGTATATTTTTTAATAATAAACAATTACCTAATTTAATTGAAACATTATCTCCAGATTCAACATAATCACCAACTTTTAAATTTTTTGGATGAATAATATATCTTCTCTCACCATCTTTATATAATAATAAAGATATTAAAGAAGATCTATTAGGATCATATTCAATTCTTTCAACTTTTGCTAAAATATTATCTTTATTTCTTTTAAAATCTATAATACGATATTTTTTTTTATGACCTCCTCCAATATGTCTTACAGTTATTCGTCCTAAATTATTTCTACCACCACTTTTACTAAATTTTAATAATAATTTAGAATAAGGTTTTCCTTTATAAATATTTTTATTTATTAATTTTACTTTATGTCTACAACCCGGAGAAATAGGTTTACATCTTTTTAATACCATAAAATACCTATAATTAAATATTAAATTTTAACATCATCAATATTATTAAATTTTAAATTTTGTCCTTTTTTTAATATAACATAAACTTTTTTTCATTTTTTTGTATAACCAATAATATTATTTTTATTTTTTTTTTTTCCTTTAATTATTAAAGTTCTAATTTTTTTAATTTTAACTCCAAAAATTTTTTTAATAATATCAAACAATAATATTTTATTAATATCAACTTTTACTTTAAAAACTAAAGTATTAAATTTTTTTAATAAAAAAGAAGATTTTTTAGAAAAAAAAGGTTTTTTAATAAAATTTAAATTATTTAAAATATTATCCATTTATAAATTTATCCTCAAAAAACATTATAGAATTTAAAGTAAATATTACATTTTTAGAATTTATTAAATCAATAATATTAATATTATTAACAGTAAATATATTAACATTATATATATTACGAGAAGATAAATATAAAAAATTATTATATTCTTTAATTACAATTAATAATTTATATAATTTTACAAAACTAAATTTATTTATAAATAATTTAGTTTTATAAGAATTTAAATTAATATCACTAATAACATAAATTCTGTTTTCTCTAAATAACTGAGAAAAAACACTCTTAAAAGCATTAAAATACATTTTTTTATTAATTTTTAAACAATATTCTTTAGGCTTAGAAGCAAAAGTAACTCCACCAGAACGCCATAAAGGACTTTTTAAAGATCCAGCTCTTGATCTACCAGTTCCTTTTTGTCTTCAAGGTTTTTTGTTAGAACCTTTAACATCAGATCTAGATTTTTGAGAAACATTACCTTTACGAGAATTTATTCTATAAGATCTAACAACTTGATGTATTAAAGACATATTTAAAGGATAATTAAAAATTTTATCTGATATATTTATATTTTCATTAGTATCTATTAAAGAAATTTTCATAAAATTTAAATATTAAATTATTATTTTGAACATCTAATAAAAATATTATTATTATTATAACCAGGAATACATCCTTTAACTAATAAAATCTTTTTATCTAAATAAATTTTAACAATACTTAATCTTTTAATTGTAACTCTACTATTACCTAAACGACCTGCCATTTTTTTACCTTTAAATACTCTACCAGGACTTTGGTTTTGACCTATAGATCCTGGAGCTCTATGAGATAAAGAATTACCATGAGTTTTATCTTGAGATTTAAAATTTCATCTCTTTATAGTTCCAGAAAATCCTTTACCTTTAGAAAATCCTATTATATCTACTTTTTTAATATTAATAAATAAATCTATACCAATAACTTGACCTACATGTTTATGTAGTTTTTTAATATAAGGAACCTCTCATAAACCTATACCTGGTTTAATACCAATTTTTTTATAATAACCTAATTGGCATTTATTTAATTTTTTAATATTTTTACTTCCAGTAGTCAACTGAATATTTAATTTATTTTTATTTATATTAGTAATAATATTATCTTCTATTTTAATAACAGTTATAGGTATAGACAAAAAATTATCCAAAAATAATCTTGTCATACCTATTTTTTTTCCTATCAATATAATCATATTCATATAAAATATATAATTAACTTAAACTAATTTGAATATCTACTCCTGAAGCTAAATTTAACTTCATTAATGCATCTACAGTTCTATCAGTAGATTCAATTATATCAATCAAACGCTTATGTATTCTAATTTCATATTGATCTCTAGCATCTTTATCAACATGAGGTGAAACTAAAACTGTATATTTTTCTATAGATGTAGGTAAAGGAACAGGTCCTATAACTCTAGCACCAGTTTTTTTAGCTGTATCTATTATCTCTACTGTAGAAATATCTACTAAACGATGATCAAAAGATTTTAATTTTATACGTATTCTCTGATTTATCATAATATATATTATTTATTTATAAAATAATTTTACTAACTATACCAGCTCCAACTGTACGACCACCTTCTCTTATAGCAAATCTTAATCCTTCATCCATAGCTATAGGATTAAATAATTTAACTAAAATCTTTACATTATCTCCAGGCATAACCATTTCTACTCCTTTAGGTAAATCTATTGTACCAGTAACATCTGTAGTACGAAAATAAAATTGAGGACGATAACCATTTAAAAAAGGAGTATGTCTACCACCTTCTTCTTTAGATAAAACATAAACTTCTGCTTCAAAAGAAGTATGAGGATTAATAGTTCCTGGTTTTGATAAAACCTGACCTCTTTCAATTTCTTCTCTTTTAATACCTCTTAATAAAATACCTACATTTTCTCCAGCTCTACCTTCATCTAATAATTTACGAAACATTTCTATACCAGTACATATAGATTTTTTAGTATTACGTATACCTACAATTTCTACTTCTTCTCCAACTTTAATAATTCCTTTTTCTATTCTACCAGTTACAACAGTACCTCTACCAGATATAGAAAAAATATCCTCAATAGGCATTATAAAAGACTGATCTATATTTCTTACAGGATTAGGAATATAACTATCTAATGTATCAGATAATAATAAAATTTTATCTTCTCATTCTTTTATACCATCTAAAGCTTTTAAAGCAGATCCTCTAATTATAGGAGTTTTATTACCAGGAAAATCATATTGATTTAATATATCTCTAACTTCCATTTCTACTAATTCAAGTAATTCTTCATCATTAACCATATCACATTTATTTAAAAAAACAACAATATAAGGAACACCAACTTGACGAGCAAGTAAAATATGTTCTCTAGTTTGAGGCATAGGACCATCAGTAGCTGCTACAACTAAAATAGCACCATCCATTTGAGCAGCCCCTGTAATCATATTCTTAATATAATCAGCATGACCAGGGCAATCAACATGAGCATAATGTCTCAATAAAGTATCATATTCAACATGAGAAGTATTAATTGTTATACCACGAGCTTTTTCTTCAGGAGCATTATCTATCTGATCAAAAGCACATGGTTTACCACCATATTTTTTAGCTAAAACTGTAGTTATAGCAGAAGTTAATGTAGTTTTACCATGATCAACATGACCAATTGTACCTACATTTATATGTATTTTAGAACGATTAAATTTTTCTTTTACCATAAAATATATTCCACAAATTATAAAATTATAATTAATATTTATTTATTACGAAATTCTACTATTTTTTTACATATATGATTAGGACATACAGAATATTTATTAAAATGCATAGAATATAAAGCTCTTCCTTGAGTATATGATCTTAAATCTGTAGCATAACCAAACATTTCAGATAAAGGAACATAAGATTTTAATAATTTACCTAAATGAATATCATTAATTTCTTCTATAATACCTCTACGACGATTTAAATCTCCTATTATATCACCCATATACTCTTCTGGAGTTTCTATTTCAACCTTCATTATAGGTTCTAACAAAACAGGATTAGCATTCATAAAAGCTTTTTTAAAAGCTATAGAAGCAGCCATTTTAAAAGCTATTTCAGATGAATCTACATCGTGATAAGATCCAAAAAACAATCTAACTTTAACATTTGTAACAGGATAACTACATAAAGGACCAGATTTTAATTGTTCACATATTCCTTTATTTACAGAAGGTATATATTCATTAGGTATAACACCACCTTTAATATCATTAATAAATAAATAACCATCTTTAGATAAACTAATTTCATCTTTAGATAAAGGATATAAATCTATAATAACATGACCATACTGTCCTCTACCACCAGTTTGCTTTATATATTTTCCTTCAATATTTTTAATACTATTTAAAATAGTTTCTCTATAAGCAACTTCAGGTTTACCAATATTACAATCAACATTAAATTCTCTTTTCATTCTATCAACAATAATATCTAAGTGTAATTCTCCCATACCAGATATTATAGTTTGATTAGATTCATTATTAAAATAATTTTTAAAAGATGGATCTTCTTTAGATAATTTAGATAAAGCAATACCCATTTTTTCTTGATCATATTTAGTTTTAGGTTCTAAAGATATAGAAATTACAGGATTAGGAAACTCAATTTTTTCTAATATAATAGGATTATTAATATCACATAATGTATCACCAGTATTAACATCCTTTAATCCTATAGCTGCAGCAATATCACCAGCAAAAATTTCTTTAATTTCATCTTTTTTATTAGCATGCATTTGAACTATACGACCAATACGTTCCTTTTTATTTTTATTAGAATTTAATACAACATCTCCTGTTTTAATACAACCAGAATAAATTCTTAAAAAAGTTAAATTACCAACAAAAGGATCGTTAACTACTTTAAAAGCCAAAGCAGAAAAATATTCTTTATCACTAATTTTTCTAATAATATTATTATTTTTATAAATACCTTTTACTTTAACTAAATCTTTAGGAGAAGGTAAATAATCAATAATACTATCTAACAAACACTGAATTCCTTTATTTTTAAAAGCAGACCCACAAGTAACTAATAAAACATTATTATTCAACACCTCATTTCTTAAAATAGATTTAATTTCACAAATTTTAAAATTAATATCATTAAAATATTTATCCATTAATTCTTCAGACTTATCAGCAACAAATTCTATTATTTTATTACGTCAATAAATAGATATATCATATATATCCTTATAATTAGATACTTCTTCTATATTAAAACTTATACCCAAATCATTATTTTTTCAAATTATACATTTAAAAGTTAATAAATCAACAACTCCTAAAAATTTTTCTTCACAACCAATAGGAATTTGTATTGGTAAAACATTAATACTAAACTTAGTTTTTAACTGATCTAAAACATTAAAAAAATTTGCACCAACACGATCCATTTTATTAATAAATGCTATTCTTGGTACATTATATTTATTAACTTGCTTCCAAACAGTTTCAGATTGAGGTTGAACACCACCAACTGAACAATAAACCATTATTGCTCCATCTAAAATTCTCATAGATCTCTCTACTTCAACAGTAAAATCTACATGACCTGGAGTATCTATAATATTTACCCTATAAGGGGTACTAAATTGTTTATACATACCACTTCAAAAAGTAGTAGTAGAAGCAGAAGTTATAGTAATACCTCTTTCCTGTTCTTGTTCCATTCAATCCATGGTAGCGGTACCATAATGAACTTCACCTAACTTATAATTAACTCCTGTATAAAATAAAATACGTTCAGTTAAAGTAGTTTTTCCAGCATCAATATGAGCACTAATACCAATATTCCTATATTTTAATATAGAAGTCGAACGATACATTTATATAAATTCCTCAAAACTCTTTTTTTTAAAAAAATTAATATTATCATCTATAATGAGCAAAAGCTTTATTAGATTCAGCTATTCTATGTACTTCATCACGTTTTTTAATAGCAAAACCTTTTTTATCTATTGCATCTAATAATTCATCAGATAATTTTAAAAACATACTTTTATTTTTAGATCTTTTTTTAGCTGAAATAATTATTCAACGTATTGCTAAAGTATAACCTCTTGAAGGTCTAACTTCTATAGGAATCTGATAAGTTGTACCACCTACCCTACGAGATTTAACTTCTACAATAGGTTTAACATTATTTATAGCATTTTCTAACAAAAATAATTTATCATTATTTTTTTTTCTTTTAGACAATATATTTAAAGAAATATATAAAATATTTTCAGCAATAGATTTTTTTCCATTAACCATTAATATATTAATAAATTTAGATACTAATTTAGAATTATATAAATAATCTGGAACTATATTACGAACACTAAAAACACGACGACGTGACATATAAAATCAATCCTAATTTTATTTTTTAAAAATATTATTTCTTTTTCACACCATATTTAGAACGTGATCTTTTTCTATTTTTAACACCTTCACAATCTAAAGATCCACGTATAACATGATAACGAACACCTGGTAAATCTTTTACTCTTCCACCTCTTATTAATACAACTGAATGTTCTTGTAAACTATGACCCTCTCCAGGAATATAAGCTGTTACTTCAAAACCATTTGTTAAACGAACTCTACAAACTTTTCTTAAAGCTGAATTTGGTTTTTTAGGTGTAGTAGTATAAACTTTTAAACATACACCTCTTTTTTGAGGACAACCATTTAAAGCAGGGACATTATTTTTAAATATTTTACGATTACGAGATTTACGAACCAATTGATTAATAGTAGACATAAATATACCTAAAAAAATTAAATAAAAATAAAAAATCAAATTAATAAAATAAAATTTATATAATAAATTATATATATATTACTATATATTATATATTTATATCAATAAAAAAAAATTAAATTATTTTTCAAAAAAAATAAATATTTATTAAAATTAATATTATATTTATTATATAATATATTATTATTAATAGTGTGTTGGCAGACTGGTAATGCAGTGGATTGCAAATCCATATATCCCGGTTCAATTCCGGGACACACTTATAAATATTTAAATAACTTATTAGCCCTAGTGGTGGAACAGGTAGACACAAGGGACTTAAAATCCCTCGATTTTAATAAAATCATGCGGGTTCGAATCCCGCCTTGGGTATATACAATATTTAAAAAAAATATATGTCAATATTAAAAATATTAAAATATCCAAATGAAATATTAAGAAAAAAAAGTAAATCTATTAAAATATATAACAATTCAGAATTAAAAAAAAATATAAAAAACATGTTTGATACAATGTATCATAATAATGGAATAGGATTATCTGGAATTCAAGTAAATATTAAAAAAAAAATAATAGTAATAGATATACTTAAGAAAAAAAATAGTAAATTAATATTTATAAATCCAAAAATTATAAAAAAAAAAAAAATAATAAAAATACAAGAAGGATGTTTATCTATACCTAATAAATATATATATACTAAAAGATATAAATATATATATATTGAATTTTATAATATTAAAGGAAAAAAAATAACTATTTTTTTAAAAAATTTATTATCAATTTGTATACAACATGAAATAGATCATACAAAAGGTAAATTAATTATAGACTATTTATAAAAAATGAAAAAAAAAATAAATATATTATTTATAGGAATAAACAACTTTAGTATTCCTTTTATTAAAAAAATTAAAAAAGAAAATAAATTCAATATAAAATGTATTATTTATAAAAATAATAATATATATATAAATAATAAAATAATATATTTTAAAATAGACAAACAAGAAAAATTCATAAAAATTAAAAAAAAAATTATAGATATGAATATTCATATAGGAATATTAATATCTTATGGAATAAAAATACCAAAATATATATACAAAATACCTAAATTTGGAATTATAAATATACATGCATCTTTATTACCTAAATGAAGAGGATGTGCTCCTATATATTGAAGTTTATTAAATAATGATAAAACAACCGGGTTAACTATAATAAAAATAAATAATAAAATTGATCATGGAAAAATAATATATCAAAAAAAAATAAAAATAAATAAAAATGATAATTATAAAACTATATTTAATAAAATAAAAAACATTGGATGTAGAATAATTAAAATAATAATATTAAAAATAATAAATAATAAAATAAATTATATTAATCAAAATAAAAAATATATAACATATTCTAAAAAAATAACTAAAAAAGACGGATTAATATCATGAAAAAACAATACATATAAAGAAATAAAAAATAAAATAAAAGCATTTTATATATGACCTAAAACATATTTTTTTTATAAAAATAATATAATATTTTTATGATCAATAAAAAAAATAAAAAATAATTTCAATAATATTCCAGGAAAAATATTAAAATATAATAAAAAAGAATTAATAATATGTTGTAAAGATAAACCAATAAAAATAAAAAAAATACAATTAAATAATAAAAAAAAAAATAAAATACATGAAATATATTATAATGAACCTTCATTATTTACTGAAGGAAATATATTAAATTAAATTTAATTTTATTTTTTTTCTTAATATTTCAAACATAATTATTCCATAAGATACTGAAACATTTAAAGAACTAATATTAAATATTGGTATATTTATTAATAAATTACATTTTTTTTTTAATGACTTTTTTATACCCTTATTTTCAGAACCTAATAATAAAGCTATAGATTTATATATATAATCATATTTATTATTATATATAGAATTTTTACTTTTAATACATGTACCTAATATATATATTTTTTTTTTTTTTAAAAAATTAATAACTTTAGATAAATTAGGAACTATAAATATAGGTATTTTATATATCGAACCAGTAGATACTTTATGTACTATACTATTTTTTATAGAAACTGAATTATATTTACTAATTATTATTCCAGTTATTTTAGATGCCACAGCTGTTCTTATACAAGAACCTAAATTATAAGGACTATTAATATTATCTAAAATTAAAAAAAAAACTTTTTTATTATTAATAATATTAATATTTATTAAATCTAAAATTGTATTTTTATTATTTAAAAAATTTTCTTTAACAAAAGCAATAATACCTTGATGAATAATATTTAATTTATAAAATTTAATTTTAAATAATTTATTATTTAATATATTAAAATTAATTTTATTTTTTATAATTAATTCTTTTATTTTTTTTAATCTATTATTATTTTTTATATTAGAAGAAATAAATATAATATTAATATATTTTCTTTTATACAAAATTAAATTTTTAATAGTGTTAATACCATATAATATGTTATTCATAATTTTTCTTTATGAAAGAATATTTATTTATTAAATATAAAAATTTTTTTTTATTAATAAAAATATAAATAAAATAATAATATTTATTATAACTTCATTTATTAATTATATAACAATTATTATATAAATAATTTTTAATTAAATCAAAATAAATAACAGGTACTTTTATAATATATTTTTTAAAATTATTAAAAAAATAAAAATTAATTATTTTATAAATATAATTAATACCAATTTTTTTTTTAGCAGATATTCAAATTCTATAAGGATTTTTATTAATATCAAATTCAATTTTTTTATTAAAATTAGGTAATAAATCTATTTTATTCATTAATAAAATAACAGGAATATTATTAATATTAATATCTAATAAAATATTATTAACTATATCAATATAATTATTAAAATATATATTAGAAACATCAACTATATGAAATATGAGATTTGATTTGTTTATTTCATATAAAGTACTTTTAAAAGCTTTAATAATACTTTTAGGTAATTTTTTTATAAAACCTATAGTATCTGATAACAAAACATCACAATAAAATTTAAAAATTTTTATTTTTTTAATATAAGTATCTAATGTAGAAAAATAATAATTTTTACAATAAATATTAGAATTAGTTAATAAATTAAATAAAGTAGATTTACCAGAGTTAGTATATCCTACTAAAGATATTCTAGGAATTTTAATTTCATTTCTTAAAAAATCTCTTTTTCTTCTTTGTAAAATATTTTTATTTAAATTTAAATAAATATTTTTAATTTTTTTTTTAATAATTCTTCTATCTATTTCAATTTGTTTTTCTCCTGGACCTGATATATATCTTATACCACCTTTCTGTCTTTCTAAATGTGTTCATCTTCTAACTAACCTATTACTTAAATAATTTAAATAAGCTAATTTTACTTGTAATTTACCATAAATAGTATTAACTCTTCTTTTAAATATATTTAAAATAATTGTAGTTTTATTAAATATACAACAATTTAATTTTTTTTTTAAATTAAATTCTTGTAAACCTTTTAAATCAATATTTAAAAATACATTAGAAAAATTATATTTAGTAATATATCTTTTTAATTCTAATAATTTACCTAAACCAAAAAAATATTTTATATTAGGATATCTTATACGAATACTTATATATTTATTAATATATTTTATTCCAGATGATAAAACTAATTTTTTAAAATCTTTTTTATCTATTAAATTCTTTTTTTTATTATATATATATATAATTAAATTACTATTAATTTTATTCATTATTATTTTAAATAAGTCTATTTATAAAATTAAAAACATTTTTAATACAATTATTATAATTATTTAATCTAACAATATAAGAATTTTTTCATTTCTTTAATCAAGAATACTGTTTTTTAATTAAATAAATTGTTTTATTAATAGTATCATCTATCATTTTATTATAAGAAATTTTATTTTGTATATACATTCACATCTGTTTATATCCAATACATTTTATAGAAGGCATATTTATATTTAAATCACCTCTATTATATAATCATAAAACTTCATCTTCAAAACCAATATTTAACATATTATAAAATCTATTTTTTATTGAATTAATTAAATCAAATTTATTATTTGGTAAAATAATTATTTTATAAATATTAATATTATTTAATTTTTTTTTTTTATTTTTTTTAAAATAAGTAACATTTTTTTTAGTAGATAAAAAAATTTCTAAATTCCTTTTAATTCTAAATTTATCATTATAATGTATCTTAATTGAAGATAAATAATCTATTTTATATAATAAATTATATAAATATATAGAACCATATTTATTAAATAATAAATCTATATACTTACGTAAATAAAAATTACCTTTAGGTAATATATATAATCCATTAAATAAAATATTATAATACATCATAGTTCCACCAACTAATAAAGGTATTTTATTATTATAATAAATATTTTTAATTTCATTTATTACATCAAAAAAAAAAGAACTAACAGAATAAATTTCTTTAGGATCCAAAATATTTATTAATTTATGAGGATATTTAATTAGTTCTTGTTCACTAGGTTTACACGTACCAATATTTAAATATTTATAAATTAAAGCTGAATCTACACTTATAATTTCTAAAGGTAATAAATCACATAATTTCATTGAAATTAAACTTTTACCAATACCAGTAGGTCCTAAAATACAAAAGATATTTTTATATAAACTATTCATTATATAAATAATCTAACATATATAAAGATATTTTACTAAAATTAACAATAAAAAAAAATTTTTTTATAATAAATTTATTATTAAATAAATTAAAATATACTTCATAAAATCTAGAAATTAATAGCATAGATTTGTAATTATTTCAAATATTATTTAAAATAAAATAATCAGAAATTCAATAAATTAATATTTTAATAATATTATTATTTTTTTTATGTTTATTATAAAAAAAAAATAAATTTTTAAAAAAAATATCTAATTTAATACCTAATAATTCCAAAGGTAAAGATTTAATAATAATTTTATTATTATATAAATAAAAATCTATACCTAATTTAATTATTATATTAATTATGTATTTATCAATAATATTAATCTTATTAATTAAAATTTCTTTATTAACATTTTTTTTTACAATCAAAATATTTTTAAATCCTTTTAAAATAAATATATTAAAATAATAATAAATTATATATAAATCAAAAAAAATAATATTTTTATTTTTAATAGTACATAAAAAACGATTATTAAATATATTAATAATATATCCAAAATTATTTATAAAATATTGAATATAATCATTACTTTTATTTATATATTTTTTTTTTTTTTTATTAATATATAAATATTTTGAATTAATTACATTTTTTTTTTTAAAAAATAATAAATAACTATTATAAATTTCATTAAATCAAAATGAAGGATTTATAAATAAAATTTTTTTTTTATCAGGACTAATATTTAAATTTATTTCTTTATAATTAATTAAAAAAAATAATATATAAGATACATTATAATTATAATTATAATTATCTCTTATAAATTTATTTATAATTAAATACAATATATTGTCTTTAGATATAATTCTTTTATTTAAATAAATAATATTAATTTTATTTGTATTTAAGAAAAAAAAACCATAATTATTGAAATAAACATTTTTTATATTAATTTTTATATAATTACTAAATATATTTTTTCCATATATACTAATTACACTATTTTTAAAATTTAAATAATTATTTCTAAAATAATTATATTTTCTTCATAATTTATTATCTTTATAAATAGAAAATTTAACTTTATAATTAGAAATAACAATATTATATATAATATTTTTTATTAATATTCATTCATTATATTTTAAAAATGAAAAATTATTATTGCATTTTTTATATAAACAAATATTTTTTATTATAATTGTTGTTCCTACTTTATGTAAAACAGGTTTTAAATAAAAATTTAAAAAATTATTAGAATTATTAAATACCATTCAACCATGTCTTTGATATTTAGTCTTTGATAAAATAAAAATATTTGAAATAGAACTAATACTAGATAAAGTTTTGCCACGAAAACCAAATGTATTTATTTTATTTAAATCTTTAAAATAATAAATTTTATTAGTAAAATCTCTTTTAATAATATTTAATAAATCATTTTTTTTAATACCAAAACCATTATCAACTATTTTAATTAAATCTAAACCATTATTTAATAAATATATTTTAATTTCAGATGAGTTTGCATCTAAACTATTTTCTAATAATTCTTTTAATATTTTATATAATTTATTAACAAATTCACCAGCAGAAATTTTTCTTATAGTTTCTTCAGGTAAAAAATTTATTTTCATATAATAATAATTATAATAAATTTAAAATTTTATTTCCAATTTTAGTATATGAATATATTTTAATAAAACGAAAATTAAATTTATAATAAAATATAATATATAAATCACATTTAGGTAAATATGAAATAAAATTATCAGGTCACTCTACTAAACAAATATCATTGTTATTAAAATAATTATATAAATCTATATCTATTAAATCATTTACATTATTTATTTTATAAAAATCAAAATGATATATATAAAATTTTTTAAAATAATATTCATTAACTAAATTAAAACTTGGACTATTTACAATACCATTAAAACCAAAATTTTTAATAAAACAACTACAAAAAAATGTTTTACCTATTCCAATAGGACCAGATATATATATATATATATTATTTTTTAATAAAATATATATTTTTCATGATAAAAATGAAGTTGAATAAATATTTTTTAAAATAATTTTTTTTTTCATATTAATAATTTTATAAAAAAATATATTTTTTTTAAAAAAAAATATATATAAAAAAAAGAAAAGTTAGAGTAGGGAGGTAAGCGGAAAACGAGATTCGAACTCGCGACACTAACCTTGGCAAGGTTATGCTCTACCTCTGAGCTATTTCCGCAAAAAAAAATAAATAAAAATTTATACATTATTAAAAAATATTTTACGATAATAAATTAATTCTTTAATTGAATTTTTAATATCATATATAGCACTATGTTTATTAATATTTTTATTTATAAAAGAAAATTTTGGAAATCATCTTTTTACTAATTCTTTTAAAGAACTTACATCAATATATCTATAATTAAAATAAGACTCTAAATAAGGCATGTATTTAAATAAAAATCTTCTATCTTGAGCAACAGTACTACCACAAATAGGAGAAGTATTTTTAGGAACAAATTTACTTAAAAAATTTAATGTAATATTTTCAGCTTTTTTTTCATCAAAAATACTATTTTTTACTTTACTTATCAAACCACTATTTGTATGAACTTTATTATTTCAACTATCCATATTACAAATACAATCATTATTTTGATATATTACAATATTAGGACCTTCAGAAATAATATTTAAATTATTATCAGTAACTAATGTAGCTATTTCTATAATTTTGTTTATTTCTGGATTTAACCCAGTCATTTCTAAATCTATTCAAATTAAATTATTCTTATTATATAACATTTTAATTATATATATACCTTATAAAAAAAATAGCAACGGTACGAACGGGACTCGAACCCGTGACCTCCAGCGTGACAGGCTGATATTCTAACCAATCTGAACTATCGTACCTTAAATTTCTGGCAGCGTCTTACTCTCACATAAGAATAATCTTATACTACCATCAGCGCTATAACGTTTCACTACTGAGTTCGAAATGGTATCAGGTGGTTCCATTATGCTATTACCGCCAGAAATAAAAACATTTTTAGGTTGCGAAGTTAAGACTCACGGGTAATTAGTATTAGTTAGCTTAACATATTACTATGCTTACACATCTAACCTATCAACGTCATAGTCTATAACGACCCTTTAGGAAAAAAATTTTTCAGGGAAACTTAATCTTAGGGTAAGTTTCGCGCTTATATGCTTTCAGCACTTATCTTTTTTGTACTTAGCTACCAGGCAATGCTATTGGCATAACAACCTGAACACCATAGGTACACCCACTCCGGTCCTCTCGTACTAGGAGTAGATCCCTTCAAGTTTCCAACGCCTACGGCAGATAGGGACCGAACTGTCTCACGACGTTCTAAACCCAGCTCGCGTACCACTTTAAATGGCGAACAGCCATACCCTTGGGACCGACTACAGCCCCAGGATGTGATGAGCCGACATCGAGGTGCCAAACACCGCCGTCGATATGAACTCTTGGGCGATATCAGCCTGTTATCCCCGGAGTACCTTTTATCCGTTGAGCGATGGCCTTTCCATACAGAAACCACCGGATCACTAAGACCTGCTTTCGCATCTGTTCGCGCCGTCACGCTCACAGTTAAGCTAGCTTATGCCTTTACACTAAAATTACGATTTCCGACCGTAATTAGCTAACCTTTGTGCTCCTCCGTTACTCTTTAGGAGGAGACCGCCCCAGTCAAACTACCCACCAGACATTGTCCTAATCCCGGATAACGGAATATAGTTAGAATAACAAACACTAAAGGGTGGTATTTCAAGGACGACTCCATATAAACTAGCATTTATACTTCAAAGTCTCCCACCTATCCTACACATTAATATTTAATACTCAATATCAAGCTATAGTAAAGGTTCACGGGGTCTTTCCGTCTTGCCGCAGGTACACTGCATCTTCACAGCAATTTCAATTTCACTGAGTCTTGGGTAGAGACAGTCTGGCCATCATTATGCCATTCGTGCAGGTCGGAACTTACCCGACAAGGAATTTCGCTACCTTAGGACCGTTATAGTTACGGCCGCCGTTCACCGGGGCTTCGATTGAAAGCTTTGAAAATAAATTCTAACTTTCTCAATTAACCTTCCGGCACCGGGCAGGCATCACACCGTATACTTCCATTTTCATGTTTGCACAGTGCTATGTTTTTAATAAACAGTTGCAGCCAGCCGTTATCTTAGACTAATTTCAGCTTAAAGAGTAAATCTTATAACTTAATATTAGTATACCTTCTCCCAAAGTTACGGTACTATTTTGCCTAGTTCCTTTACCCAAGTTCTCTCAAACGCCTTAGTATACTCTACCTAACCACCTGTGTTGGTTTATAGTACGATTTGATATTATATATAACTTAGAGGTTTTTCTTGGAAGCATGGTATAAATTACTTCAACTATTTCTAGTCTAGTTATAATGCCTCAATGTTACAATATTCGGATTTACCTAAATATTCATCTACACACTTAAACTAAGATATCCAAACACTTAGATAATCTAACCTTCTTCGTTACCCCATAGAAAATAATACAAGTACAGGAATATTAACCTGTTGTCCATCGATTACGCTTTTTAGCCTCACCTTAGGAATCGACTAACCCTACCTCGATTAACGTTGGATAGGAAACCTTAGTTTTTCGGCGAGTAGGTTTTTCACCTACTTTATCGTTACTTATGTCAGCATTCTCACTTCTGATACCTCCAATATATTTTACAATATATCTTCAATGGCTTACAGAACGCTCCTCTACCCAATATTTTAAAATAAAATATTGTCGCAGCTTCGGTATATAATTTAGCCCCGTTAAATCTTCCGCGCAAGATGACTAGACTAGTGAGCTATTACGCTTTCTTTAAATGATGGCTGCTTCTAAGCCAACATCCTAGCTGTATAAGCCTTCCCACATCGTTTACCACTTAATTATAATTTTGGGACCTTAGCTTGCGATCTGGGCTGTTTCCCTTTCCACACTGGATCTTAGCACCCAATGTGTGTCTCCTATGATAAAATACTTCCGTATTCGGAGTTTGCATTAGATTGGTAGATTTGGAAAATCCCCTAACTAAAACAGTGCTCTACCCCAGAAGATTAATTCATAAGGCACTACCTAAATAGTTTTCGAGGAGAACCAGCTATCTCCCGGTTTGATTGGCCTTTCACCCCTAGCAACAAGTCATCCGCTAATTTTTCAACATTAGTCGGTTCGGTCCTCCAATTAGTATTACCCAATCTTCAACCTGCTCATAGCTAGATCACCGGGTTTCGGGTCTATATCTTGAAACTAAACGCCTATATTAAGACTCGGTTTCCCTACGGCTTCCTTATTTTTAAAAGTTAACCTTGCTACAAAATATAACTCGCTGACCCATTATACAAAAGGTACGCAGTCACACTAAAAAAAAAGTGCTCCTACTGCTTGTACGTATACGGTTTCAGGTTCTATTTCACTCCCCTAACCGGGGTTCTTTTCACCTTTCCCTCACGGTACTAGTTCACTATCGGTCAATTAGTAGTATTTAGCCTTAGAGGATGGTCCCCCTATCTTCAAACAAGATTTCTCGTGTCTCGTTTTACTTAAAAGAATAATAATAATTATATTTTAATATACAGGACTATCACCTTATACTGTTAATTTTTCCAAATTATTCTACTAATATAATCATTACAGTAATATTCCAGGCTTTTTCCTTTTCGCTCGCCACTACTAAGGAAATCTCAATTGATTTCTTTTCCTCAGGATACTTAGATGTTTCAGTTCTCCTGGTTAACTTCATTAATCTATTTTATTTAATTAATGATAATACAATATTAATTGTATTAGGTTACCCCATTCGGACACTACCGATTAAACGTTTCTTATCAACTCATCGATAATTTTCGCAGATTAGCACGTCCTTCATCATCTCTAATTGCCAAGGCATCCACCATATACGCTTAAATTACTTAACTTCGCAACCTAAAAATGTCTTTAAAAAAAAATCAAACTATAAAAGAACAATACGTCCTCTAGGGGATTCGAACCCCTGCTATCGCCGTGAAAGAGCGATGTCCTAAACCACTAGACGAAAAGGACAATAATACAATAATTAAAATAAATACTGTGAGAATACAAAATAAAATATTTTCCTTAATAAGGAGGTGATCCAACCGCAGGTTCCCCTACGGTTACCTTGTTACGACTTCACCCCAGTCATGAATCACAAAGTGATAAATACCCTCTTACATACTTTTAAATATGTAAGTTAAGTTATTTACTTCTTTTGCAACACACTTCCATGGTGTGACGGGCGGTGTGTACAAGGCCCGAGAACGTATTCACCGTGACATTCTGATTCACGATTACTAGCGATTCCGACTTCATGAAATCGAGTTGCAGATTTCAATCCGAATTAAGGTATACTTTATGAGATTTGCTTACTTTTACAAGCTTGCTTCCCTTTGTATATACCATTGTAGCACGTGTGTAGCCCTGGTCGTAAGGGCCATGATGACTTGACGTCATCCCCACCTTCCTCCAGTTTATCACTGGCAGTTTTCTTTGAGTCCCCAGCTTTACCTGATGGTAACAAAGAATAGGGGTTGCGCTCGTTACAGGACTTAACCATACATTTCACAACACGAGCTGACGACAGCCATGCAGCACCTGTCTCAGCGTTCTCGAAAGCACTTCTACATTTCTGTAAAATTCGCTGGATGTCAAGACCAGGTAAGGTTCTTCGCGTTGCATCGAATTAAACCACATGCTCCACCGCTTGTGCGGGCCCCCGTCAATTCATTTGAGTTTTAACCTTGCGGTCGTACTCCCCAGGCGGTCAACTTAACGCGTTAGCTACGAAAGTCACAGTAAAAACCACAACCTTCAAGTTGACATCGTTTACAGCATGGACTACCAGGGTATCTAATCCTGTTTGCTCCCCACGCTTTCGCACTTTAGTGTCAGTATTCGTCCAGAAGGCCGCCTTCGCCACTGATATTCCTCCAGATATCTACGCATTTCACCGCTACACCTGGAATTCCACCTTCCTCTACGATACTCTAGTTTATCAGTTTCAAATGCAATTCATAAGTTAAGCTTATGGCTTTCACATCTGACATAACAAACCACCTACATGCTCTTTACGCCCAGTAATTCCGATTAACGCTTGCATCCCCCGTATTACCGCGGCTGCTGGCACGGAGTTAGCCGATGCTTCTTTTGTAAGTAACGTCAAATAAATACATTATTAATATATTTATATTCTTCCCTACTGAAAGTATTTTACAACCCTAAGGCCTTCTTCATACACGCGGTATAGCTGCATCAGGGTTTCCCCCATTGTGCAATATTCCCCACTGCTGCCTCCCGTAGGAGTCTGGACCGTATCTCAGTTCCAGTGTGGCTGATCATCCTCTCAGATCAGCTAAGGATCATTGTCTAGGTAAGCCTTTACCTTACCTACTAACTAATCCTATCTGGGCTCATCTAAAGACATGAGGTCTTTTCAGATCCCCCACTTTAATTATATTTAACTAAAAATATAATATCATGTAGTATTAGCTATCGTTTCCAATAGTTATCCTACTTCTAAAGGTAGATTCCCAGATCTTACTCACCCGTACGCCACTCGCCATCAAATAGTAAACTATTTATGTTGCCGTTCGACTTGCATGTGTTAGGCTTACCGCTAGCGTTCAATCTGAGCCATGATCAAACTCTCAAAAATAATACTAACATTTAAATTCTTAAAATAAACAAAAATTTAAGAATTAAAAAAAATATTAATATTTTATAAGTACTCACACAGTAATTTATTTTAAAGAACAAAATACACAACTTATAAAACAAATATATTATATAATAATATAACAATAAAAAAAAAATAAAACAAGTTTTTTAAAAAAAAAAATATTTTTTTTATACTATTTTATAGATATTATATCTATAATAAAAGAAAAATTTTTTTTTCTATATAAAACTATATTAATTTTATGACTACCAATTTTTTTTATTGGACCATTAGGTAAAACTATTGATTTTTTAGAAAAATTATACTTTACCTTACTTAACAAAATTTTATATATATCAATAGACTTTAAAGAATTAAATAATTTACCATTTTTAGAACATCTATAATATAATCTTAAAGGAGATAACAAACTAATTTTTTTATAAATATAATCATATTTAATTTCTTTATTTTTTTTAAATTCACTTAAAAATATTTTTTTTTTATTAATTTTATTAATATTAATTTTAGTAGCATAAATAGCTTTATTATACGGTATAAGATAATTTCTTGCATAACCTAATTTTACATTAACTATATCACCAAAATTACCTAAATTATTTTTTTTTAAAATAATTATTTTTATCATATATAAACCTATATTAAATATTATAATGTAAATCTGTATAAGGTAACAAAGATAAATATCTAGCACGTTTAATAGCTATAGATAATTTTCTTTGAAATTTAGAAGAAACACCTGTTATTCTAGAAGGTATAATTTTGTTACACTCAGTAATATATTTTTTTAAAAGATCTATATCTTTATAATCAATATCTTTATACTTATTTAAAATAAAATAACAATTTTTTTTATTTTTAATAATTTTTAACATATAATATTCCTACAAAAAAAAATTAATTATTATTTTTTATTAGAAAACATAATAGAATTATTACACTCTGCTTTTTTTTTTCTTATTATAATAAATCTTAAAATATTACTATTCAATTTAAAATCATTATTTATTAAATTAATAGTATATAAATTAACCTCTATATTAATAAGAATATAATAAGCTTTATTTTTATTTTTAATATTATAAGATAAACTTCTTAAACCCCAATTTTCTAATCTATGTAATTTACCATTCTTGTTTATAATATTTGTATAATACTTTATTATATCTTCTATATAAATACTTTTATCACAAGATATAATTAAAACTATTTCATAATGACGCATTTAATTTATTTCCTTTATTAATATTAATAATTATAAAAGACTCTTTAAATATTTAATATTATCAAATAATTTTTTAATACTAATATTATTAGTATCAATATTAGATATAATTTTAGAAATAATTTTATGTTTTTTATTAAAACATAATTTTTTTTTTTTTAAATCTAAAAAATTAATACTATTATTAAATTTATCTAAAAACATATCTAATATAAATTTAGGTAAACCTAATTTAAAAGATAATTCTATACCAAAACTTCTTAAACATACACCTAATCTAATTTTATAAAGATATATAATTTCATTATTTAAATTTAAAAAATCAAAATAAACATTTTTAATTATACTAAAAATATTACTTAATTTAGATAATTCTATAAAATGAGTAGAAAATAACATAATAGGTTTAATAAATTTTAAAATATAATATAAACATGATCAAGATATACATAAACCTTCTTTAAAAGAAGTACCTCTACCCATTTCATCTATTAATACTAAACTATTATATGTAGAACTATTAATAATTTTAGATATATCACTCATTTCTATCATAAAAGTAGATTTATTAGAAGATATATCATCAGAAAATCCTATTCTAGTTAAAATTCTATCTATAGGACCTAAAATAACAAAATCAGCAGGCACATAAGAACCTATATAAGCCATAATAACTATTAAACCTATTTGTCTCATATAAGTACTTTTACCACCCATATTAGGACCTGTAATTAGTAAAGATCTTATATTTTTATTTAAAAATAAACTATTAGATATAAAATTAGAATTAATATTACACTCTAATATAGGATGTCTACCATTTTTTATTTTTATTAAAGATTCTTTTACAAAAATAGGCTTTACATAATTTAAAAATAAAGATCTTTCCAAAAAATTAGATAATATATCTAATTTAGATAAATAATATGAAATATTTTTTAAAATATACATATATTTATTAATTTTTTTTAAAATATTTAAAAATATTTTTTTTTCTAAAATCTTTATTTTTTTTTTAATTAATAAAAAACTAAATTCATATTTTTTTAATTTATTAGAAAAAAATCTAACAGAATTTTTTAATACTTGATATTTTATGTAATAATCAGGAACTAAATTAATATCAGACTTATTAATTTGTATATAATATCCATGTAATTTGCTATATTTATATTTAACACTTTTAATATTATATTTATTCTTATCAATATTTTCTAAATATAGCAATTTTTTTTTATTCAATAAATTACTATTTTTTAAACTATCCAATTTATTATTATAACCTAATAAAATAATATTACTATTATCCATACATGGGTCAACAATAGAAATATTAATTAAATTATATAATTTACATATAATTTTTTTATTATAAAAAAAAAAATTAATAATTTTAATTTTATTATTTACATCAAATAAATTTATTATTTTTAATATAAAATTCAAAGAATTTTTAAAAGATATTAAATTAATTTGATTAACATCATACAAAAAGATTTTACCTATTATTCTTTCAAAATCACCTATATTTGATAATAATTTTCTTAAACAAATATTTTTATCACCAATAAAATCAATAATATTATGTCTATCATTTATAACATTAACATTACATCTTGGAAAAATAATTCATCTTTTTAACATTCTACAACCCATTGGTGTTGTAGTGTTATTTAATATATAATAAAGAGTTTTTTTTTTATTACCAGAAAAAGAATCTAATAATTCCAAATTTTTAATAGTATTAAAATCAATATATATATATTTATTACTATTTCTTAAAATAATTTTATTCACATAAAATAAATTATTAAATTGAATAGATTTTACATAACTTAATAAATATCCAGCAGCTCTTATACCAGAAATATATTTTTCAATACCATAACAATCAAGATTTAAAACATTAAAATGTTCAATAAGAATATTATAATTTTTATCATAATCAAAATGATTAATATATATTTTTTTTAAACACTTAATATTAAATTCTTTAATAGGAAAAATTTTTTCTATTCTATCATAATATAATAATTCTGAAGGACTAGTTCTTAATATTTCAGATTTTAAAAATTCAATATTTTTAGTTTCAAATAAATAAAATCTACCAGAAAAAATATCTAAATAAGAATAACCAAAAGAATTATCATTCTTATTTCAAAATAAAGATGATATATAATTGTCTTTATTACTATTTAAAAAATAATCTTTAGTAATAGTACCAGGAGTAATTATCTTAGTTACAACACGATCTATTAACTTGTTACTTTTATTAAATTCAACAATATTGTTGTCATCAACTTGATTACATAAAACAACTGATTCTCCTAAATTAATTAATTTTAAAATATAATTATCTGCAGAAAACAAAGGAAAACCAGACATTGGAATATTATTAAATTTTTTTTCAGTTAATACTATATTTAATAAATTAGAAACCTTAATAGCATCATCATAAAAAAACTCATAAAAATCACCTATTTGATAAAATAATAACATATTAGGATATAACTTCTTTATATTCAAATATTGTTTAATAATAGGAGTTATTTTTTTAGACATAAATATTAACGTTTAGAATACTGTGATCTACAACGAGATTTTCTAAAACCATATTTCTTTCTTTCTACCTTTCTAGAATCACGAGTAATAAAACCATAAACTCTTAATTTACTTTTAAAATTACTATTATATTTTAATAAAACTCTACTAATACCATGTCTTACTGCAATAGACTGACTTGAAATTCCACCACCTTTAACAGTAATAAAAAAATCAAATTTATTTATATTAAAATCATCTACAACTTTAAAAGGTTGAATAATAATTTTTTGCATTATTTTATTAAAAAAATATTTTTTATACAATAAATTATTTATATATATTTTACCTATACCATCCTTCATAAATACTCTTGCTGAAGAAGTTTTACGTCTTCCAGTACTATAATACATAAATTTACACCTTAAAAATTAATAAAAACAGGTTTTTGAGATAAATGTAAATGATTACCATCCAAATAAATTTTTAATCTTTTTAAATAACATTTACCTAAATGATTTTTTGGTAACATACCTTTAACCGCATGAATAATAACGTACTTAGGGTTTTTAAAAAAAAGATTTTCATAAGAAATAGATTTTAAATTACCAACATAACCACTATGACTATAATAAATTTTATTTTTTTTTTTATTACCAGTAATCAAAACATCTTTAATATTAATTAAAATAACATAATTACCATTATCTTTATAAGGTAAATAATTAGATTTATTTTTACCCATAAGAAAATAAACTACATTAGTAATTAATCTACCTAAAATTTTTTTTTTAGCATCAATTATATATCAATTAATATTTTTATTCATAAAATAACCATATATAAATAATTATTAATTAATTCCACCAACTATCATAGAATCAATTTTTAAAGAAGGTTGACCTACTCCAACTGGAATATTTTGACCATCTTTTCCACAAGTACCACTACCACTATCAAATTTTAAATCATTAGATACCATACTAATTTTATTCATAATTTCTATACCAGATCCTATCAAAGTAGATTGTTTAACAGGTACAGAAATAACACCATTTTTAATTAAATATCCTTCTAAAACTGTAAAAACAAATTTACCAGAAGTAATATCAACCTGACCACCAGATAAATTAACTATATACAAACCATAATCAATACTACTAATAATATCACTTAATTTACTTTTACCAGGTAATAAATAAGTATTAGTCATCCTAGGAATAGGTAAAAAACAATAAGATTGTCTTCTAGCATTACCAGTAGATTTTAAATTCATTAAATTAGCATTAAACTTATCTAACATATAAGATTTTAAAATTCCATCATTAATTAAAATATTTTTACTAGTAACAGTACCTTCATCATCTATATTCAAAGAACCCCTTTTACCATATAAAGTACCATCATCAACAACAGTACATAAAGAAGAAGCTACTTTTTTACCTAACATATTATAATATATAGAAGTTTTTCTACGTATAAAATCTCCTTCTAAACCATGACCTACAGATTCATGAAATAAAACACCAGGTCAACCACTACCCAAAACAATAGGTATATTACCAGCAGGAGAATTTATAGCTTTTAAATTATTTCTACCTATTCTAATTGACTCATCAGCTATATAATTAACAAAACTAATATTATTTTTTTTCTTTAAAACAAATTCATCATATGAATAACGACCTCCACCACTACTAAATCCTAATTCATTTAAATTATCTTCCTCAAACTTTACTTTAATAGATAAATGTATTAAAGGTCTAACATCACCTATAAATATATCATCAGTAGAAACAATCAAAATAACATCATAACTACTAAAAAAATTTAAACAAACATATTTAATACGATTATCTTTTTTTCTAATATAATTATCTAAATAAAATAATAAATCAATTTTCTTTTTACTTAAATTATTATCTATAGGAGATTTAAAACTATAATAATTTGATATATTAGGTAAAAAAAACATATTATATTTTTTAAAAATCATTTTATCAAAACAAAAAAATTTAATTTTTTTTATACTATCAAAAATAGAATTAAAACTAATTCCATCAGAATATGAAAAAAAAGTTTTATCATCAATAATTAATCTACTACCTACTCCATTTAAAAACTGTATAGAACTATCTTTAATAATTTTTTGTTCTAAAACATAATTTTCATTAACACAATTTTGTAAATAAATATCACCATAACAATTACTATTAGAAGGAAATTCAGAAACTAAATTTAATAAATCAGATTCACAAATATTATTTTCTTCCAATATATATTTACTAATTATATTCTTACTCATAATAAATAACTCTAAATAATTTAAAATATTATAATATATATTATATATTATATAAAAAATTAATTATAAATAAAAAAAATAATGTATCCAAAATAGATAAATAAAAAAAATAAAAATTAAAAAAAACATTAAATAAAAAATAATCTAGTATAAAAGGAATAAATCTTAATAAAAAAGAAAAAATAAAAAAAATAAAAAAACATTCTATACTTAGAAAATTAAATCTATAATTATCATTTAATAAATACAAAAAATAAATAACAAATAAATTAATTAATATATTTCTACCTAAAATAAAATTACCAAAAAAATCTAATAATAAACCATATAAAAAACTAATAAAAAAACATTTACTATTATTATTAAAATTTAATAAAATTAAATAAATATAATATATATTAAAAAAATTAAAATAATATAAATTATAATTATTAAATAATAAAAAAAAATTTCATAATATAAAAAATAAAAACAAAAAAAATAAAAATTTAAAATTTTTATTAAATATAAAACTTAAAAAATTCATATAATATTATTTTTATTAAATATAATTTAATAAATTATTTTATTAAAATATTAAAATCCGAATTATTAAAATAAACAAAAGATTCAACTTTTGCATTAATATCTCCATATTTACTATCAATACTAATTTCTTTTATAATACCTATAGGATAAGAAAAATAATGTCCATATATATCATAATATAAAACTATATCACCAACCTTAATATCTGTACCTATAGGTATGTCATTTATTTCAATATATTTTCCACATCCATTACCCATAACTAAAACTTTTAAATTAGTTCTTAAAATTTTACCAGGAAAACCACTACTATTATCACATATTAATTGTAATTTACCAAAATTTTTATCATAATAAATTAATTTACCTATTATACCTAAACCATTAAATAATAAATTTCCATACTTTATATTATTATAATTATAAATATTAATTAATAAATTATTTCAATCAATATTAAAAACTTTTACTATAGAATATTTTTCATTTTTTAATATAGGAATTTTATAAATACTTTTAAGAAAATTATTTTCATAAATAATATTATTCATTTCATATTTTTTTTTTCTAAATAATAAATTATTATAATTACAATTAATAATTTCTTCAAAAATATAATCTATACTAGTAAAATATATTATTCTACTCTTTAAATATAAAAAAACATTACTATAATAATTTAATAATGTAAAATACATTTTATTAAAAAATAATTTTATTTTACTAAAACTATTAGTATAAAAATCAAAAGAAATAATAAATAAAGAAAAAAATAAAAAAAACAAAAAAGATAAAAAATATTTTTTTTTATTTAAAAACATAAAATAAATTATTAATAATAAATAAATAAATTATTCATTACTAAATAATTCCCCATTATTAATGTCTATCATTTCTAATGCTTTACCACCACCTCTAGCAACACAAGTTAAAGGATCTTCAGCTACAATAACAGGTATACTTGTTTCTTCAACTAATAAACGATCTAAATTTTTTAATAACGCTCCTCCACCAGTAAGAACCATTCCTCTTTCAGATATATCAGAAGCTAATTCAGGAGGACATTGTTCTAATGCAACCATAATTGCACTTATTATTCCACCTAAAGGTTCCTGTAAAGCTTCTAAAATCTCATTAGAATTTAAAACAAAACTTCTAGGTATACCCTCTGCCATATTTCTACCTCTTACTTCAATCTCACTAACAGAAGAACTAGGATAAGCAGAACCTATATTATGTTTAATCCTTTCAGCTGTTGCTTCTCCTATTAAAGAACCATAATTTCTTCTAATATAATTTATAATAGATTCATCAAATTTATCTCCACCTATACGAACTGAAGAAGAATAAACAACACCATTTAAAGAAATTACAGCAACTTCTGTAGTACCTCCACCTATATCAATTATCATAGAACCAGTAGGTTCAGAAACAGGTAAATTAGCTCCTATAGCCGCTGCCATAGGTTCATCAATTAAAAAAACTTCTCTAGCTCCAGCTCCTAAAGCAGATTCTTTTATAGCTCTTCTTTCAACCTGAGTAGCACCAACAGGAACACAAACTAAAACTCTAGGACTAGGTCTCATAAAACTATTAGTATGAACTTTTTTAATAAAATATTGTAACATTTTTTCAGTAACAAAAAAATCTGCTATAACTCCATCTTTCATTGGTCTTATAGCTAAAATATTACCAGGAGTTCTACCTAACATTTGTTTAGCTTGATATCCAACCGCAGCTACTGTATTAGAAGAACCAATTCTATCTTTTCTTATAGCAACAACAGAAGGTTCATTCAAAACAATACCTTTATTTTTTACATAAATCAATGTATTTGCTGTGCCTAAATCAATAGATAAATCATTAGAAAAAATACCTCGAATTTTATTAAACATTACACTATTTATTCCTAATCAAATAATAATTTTAATTTATAATTAAACATATTTATAATATACTAACACTTATAATAAACTAATGATATACAATATAATTAAAAATATAAATTTTTAAAAATAAAATATTATATTATATAAATATATATTTATAAAAATATAATAATTTAATAAAATGGAATTAAAAAATGTACGCTATAATAAAAATAGGAAAAAAACAATATAAAATAGAAAAAAATAAAAACACTATAACAGAAAAAATAAATAAAAATATAGGAGAAAAAATAAAAATAAATTATAAAAATATAATATTATTATATTATAAAAAAAAAATATTATATAAAAAAAAAGATTTAAAAAAATATATAATAAAATTAAATATAATAAAACAAATAAAAAGTAAAAAAATAAATATAATAAAATTTAAAAGAAGAAAAAACTATAAAAGAAAATATGGTCACAGACAAAAATATACAATAATAAAACCAACTTTAATAAATAATAAAAAATATGGCACATAAAAAAGCAGGTGGATCAACAAAAAATGGAAGAGATTCTCATTCTAAAAGATTAGGAATAAAACATTTTGGAGGAGAATATGTAAAATCTGGACACATAATTATTAAACAAAGAGGGACAAAATTTCATCCAGGTATAAATACATTATGTGGAAAAGATCATACAATCTATTCTATTAAAAATGGTATAGTTAAATTTACAAAAAAAGGAAAGAATAAACGTAAATTTATAAATATAATAACAAAATAAATATATAATTTAAAGGAAAAAATATGAACCGTATATTAATGACAAAAAAAGGAGAAAAAAAACTAATAAAAAAATTAAAATATTTAAAAAATAAAAAAAGACCCAAAATAATATCATTAATATCAAAAGCAAGAAAATTTGGAGATTTAAGAGAAAATGCAGAATATAATGCTGCTAAAGAAGAACAAATGATATGTGAAAAAAAAATTAAAGATATAGAATATAAATTAATTAATGCAAAAATTATTGATATATCTAAAATAAAAAAAAATAAAATAATATTTGGATCAATAGTAACATTAATTAATCTAAATAATAAAAAATTATATAAATATCAAATTGTTGGTGATGATGAATCAAATATAAAAAAAAAATTAATATCAATAAATTCACCTTTAGCTAAAGGTATAATAGGAAAAAAAAAAAATGATATTACATCAATAAAAACTCCAGGAGGTAATATAAAATATAAAATAATAAATATTAATTAATAATATATTAATTATTAATAAAAAAATGAATAAAAAATTTAAAAATAAAATATTAAATGATAAATACAAAAAATTAGCTTATAAACTTAAATTAAGATCAAGATCTTGGTTTAAAATAAAAGAAATACAGAAAAAAAATAAATTAATAAAAAAAAAAAATAATATATTAGATTTAGGAAGTTCACCAGGAGGTTGATCAAAATTTTTATCAAAAAAAATTAAAAAAATTGGTAAAATATTTAGTTGTGATATTTTACCTATGAAAAAAATTAAAAAAGTAAAATTTATACAAGGTGATATATGTAAAAAAAAAACAATAAAAAAAATAATAAAAATTACAAAATTATATAAAATAAATGCTATTTTATCTGATATATCTCCAAACTTATCAGGAATAAAAGAAATAGATAACCCAAAATATAAAAATATAATAAATAAAATAATATTATTATGTAATAAAAAACTAATTAAACAAGGAAATTTACTAATTAAAGTTTTTTTAGGAGATAATTTTAAATATACTATTAAAAAAATTAAAAAAATATTTAAAATAGTAAAAGTTTTTAAACCAAAATCTTCATATAATTCTTCTAAAGAAATATATATAATAGCATTAAAATATAAAAAATAATCATCAAAATCTAGTTATATTTTTAAATATATGATAAAAAATCTATTTTTTTGAATAATTACTACAATAATAATAATATCTACATTTTATAAAATTACACAAAAAAAAAATATACCAATAGATTACTCTAGTTTTCTATATGATATTAAAAATAATAAATTAAAAGAAATAGAAATAAACGGTAAAGAAATCAATGTAACCAAAAAAAATAATAATAAATATATTACATATATTCCAATAAATGATACAAATTTATTAAAAAAAATAATAAAAAAAAATATAAAAATTAGTAGTTCACCAATAGAAGAACCAAATATAATAATATCACTACTAATATCATGATTACCAATAATATTAATAATATCTATATGAATATTTTTTATTAAAAAAATATATAATAATGGAAAAAATAATTTATTATTTGGAAAAAGTAAAGCAAAAAAAATAAATAAAAAAAATATTAATATAAAATTTAAAGATGTTGCAGGATGTAACGAAGCAAAAGAAGAAGTAAAAGAAATAGTAGAATATTTAAAAAAACCTAATAAATTTAAAAAATTAGGAGCTAAATTACCTAAAGGAATATTAATGATAGGACCTCCTGGAACAGGAAAAACATTATTAGCAAAAGCTATAGCAGGAGAATCTGAAGTTCCTTTTTTTCATATATCAGGATCTGATTTTATAGAAATATTTGTAGGAATAGGTGCATCAAGAGTTAGAGATATGTTTAATCAAGCAAAAAATAATTCTCCTTGCATTATATTTATAGATGAAATAGATTCTATAGGAAAAAAAAGAAATATAAATACATTAAGTAATAGTAATGATGAAAGAGAACAAACACTAAATCAAATATTAGTAGAAATGGATGGATTTAATGATAATACAAATATAATAATAATTGCAGCTACTAATAGACCAAATATATTAGATCCAGCATTAACTAGACCAGGTAGATTTGATAAAAAAATAATAATTGATTTACCAGATTTAAATGAAAGAAAAGAAATAATAAAAATACATATAAAAAAAATAATAACTGATAAAAATATTGAAATAAAAACAATAGCAAAAAGTATTCCTGGTTTTTCAGGAGCTGATATATCAAACTTAATTAATGAAGCAGCATTATTATCTGCTAAAAAAAATAAAAATTATGTTTCTATGCAAGAATTTGAAGAAGCAAAAGATAAAATTATAATGGGGTCTGAAAGAAAATCATTAATTATAACAAAAGAACAAAAAAAATTATCAGCTTATCATGAATCAGGACATACAATAGTAGGATCACTATTACCTGAACATGACCCAATATATAAAGTAACAATAATACCAAGAGGAAAATCATTAGGATCAACATTTTTTTTACCAGAAAATGATAATGTAAATATAAATAAAAAAAAATTAGAAAGTAAAATATCTACATTATATGGAGGAAGAATAGCAGAAGAAATTATATATGGAAAAGATAATATTTCAATAGGTTCTAGTAATGATATTAAAATTGCAACATTAATAGCAGAAAATATGGTAACAAAATGAGGATTTTCAGAAAAGATAGGACCATTATTATATAAAAAAAATGTAAATATTTTCCTAAATAAAAATAATAATAATCAATATATTTCAGATTATACATTAAAAATTATAGATAAAGAAATAAAAAAAATAATAAATAAAAATTATATAAGAGCAAAAAATATACTATTAAAAAATTTAAAAATATTACATAAAATGACAAAAAAATTAATTAAATACGAAACATTAAATAAAAATCAAATAAAAAATATAATATACAAATACAAAAAATAATATATATATAAATTATTACTATTTTTTTAAAAAAAAAAGGAATAATTAATTATGTACAAAATATTTTCAATATTATTTATATCAACATGTATAATTCTAATATCATTAATTATATTTAATCAAAATAAAAATAATATAAATATAATAAACACAGATAATTACTTAAATAAAGGTAATACTGTAATAACATCAAATCTAGTAAAAAATACACTTAATTATATAATAATAATATTTTCAATATTATTTTACATTTTAGCTATAATATTAAATCTAATTAATAATATTAAAATCAATAAATTTAAAAATAAAATAAATAATGTTAAAATATATAAATAATATTATTTATTTAAATAAGCCGAGATGGTGAAATAGGTAAACACACTACCTTGAGGAGGTAGTTTTCTTAAAGAAAATTACGGGTTCAAATCCCGTTCTCGGTATTATTAAACCATAAATATTTCATTTTATCTCTAATAAATAAAATTAAATCTTTAAATAATTAATATTTTAAATATTAATATAAAATATAAATAAAGGTATCATAGAGATGATAAATAAAGAAATTTTAATTATTACAGAATCAATATCAAATGAAAAATCTTTACCAAAAGAAATAATATTCAAAGCAATAGAAAATGCATTAACCACCGCTATTAAAAAAAAATATAAAAAAAAAATAGATATTAGAATAAATATAAATAGAAAAAATGGAAAATTCTATATATATAGAAGATGAATAGTAGTTAAAAATGTTAAACAACCAAAAAAAGAAATTAATATAAATAAAATTATTAAAGAAAACAAAAATATAAAAATAGGAGATTATATAGAAAATAAAATTAAAAAAATAAAATTCGATAGAATAATAACTCAAAAAGCTAAACAAATAATAATTCAGAAAATAAAAGAAGCCAAAAAAAATATAAAATTTAATAAAATTAAAAATAAAATAGGTCATATTATAATAGGATCTATAATTAAAATATATAAAAATTATATAATAATTGATATAGGAAGTAATTTAGAAGCAATTCTTAAAAAAGAATACATTATTCCAAAAGAACAAATAATAATAGGAAAAAAAATTAAAAGTATTATATATAATATTAAAAAAAAAAAAAATAATTATAAAATATTAGTAAAAAGATCAAGTATAAAATTTTTAATAGAATTACTTAAAATAGAAATTCCTGAAATAAAAAATAACATAATTAAAATTAAATCAATATCACGAAAACCAGGAATAAGATCAAAAATAGCCGTAATAAGCACTGATAAAAAAATAGATGCTATAGGAGCATGTGTTGGAATTAGAGGATCAAGAATACAAGCAATATCTAATGAATTATCTGGAGAAAAAATAGATATTATATTATGAAATAAAAACATAAAAAAATTTATAAAAAATATAATTTATCCAATAAAAATAAATAAAATATCAATAAATGAAAAAAAAAAATATATTAATTTAAATACAGATTTAAAAAATTTATCTAAAATAATAGGTAAAAATGGATATAATATAAAATTATCTTCTAAATTAATAGGATTAGAAATTAATATATTTAGTAATAAAAAATAAATAAAATTAACAAAATAAAAATAATAAAAATATGTTTAAAAAAAAAATAAATAAAAAATTTAACAAAAAAAATAAATTTATAAAAAAAAATAAAATATTTAAAAAAAAAAAAAATAATATAATTAAAAAAAAAAAATATTTAATAATAAAAAAAAATAAAAAACAAAATAAAAAAAATAAAAATAAAAAAAACAAAATAGATAAAAAATATATTAATAAATTAATTAAAAATATAAAATGTAAAAATAAATATATTAGACCACCTATAATAACAATAATGGGACATGTAAACCATGGAAAAACATCACTTATAGATTATTTAAAATCAACTAATATTGTAAAAGAAGAAAAAGGTAATATAACTCAATATATAAATTCATATTATATTAAAAATAAATATCAAAATTTTACTATAATAGACACACCTGGTCACGAAATATTTGAAAACATGAGAATTAAAGGACTAATAATTTCAGATATAATAATACTAATGATTTCAATAGATGATGGAATAACACCTCAAACAATTAAAATAATAAAATATATTAAAAAATATAAAAAACCTACAATAATTACTATAAGTAAAATAGATAAAATAAATTATAAAAATAATATAAATATTATAAAAAAAAATATATCAAAATATGGATTTATTCCTAAAGAATGAGGAGGAAATGATACATTTATTGAAATATCTACTAAATTAAATTTAGGAATTAATAAATTAATAAAATATATATCAAAAATATCAAAAAAAATAAATTTAAAAACATATTTAAATAAAGAAATATCTTATGGAATTATATTAGAATCATTTATAGATAGTAAAAAAGGAATTATATCAAATATAATTGCAAAAAATGGTATTTTAAATAAAGGAGATACTATTATATGTAAAAATTCATATGGTAAAATAAAATGTATATATGATGAAAATAATAATAAAATAAAAAAAGTTTTACCATCAATTCCTGTAAAAATATTAGGATTAAATAATATAAAAAATATAAATAAAAAATTTATATCAATAAAAAATAATAAAATAGCAAAAAAAATAATTAATATAAATAAAAAAATAAATAAATATAAAATAAATAATAATAATAATAATAAAAATGAAAAAAACGAAAACATTTTTATAAATAAAAAAAAAATAAATATAATAATAAAAAGTGATGTATATAACTCAAAAGAAACTTTAATAAATTGAATAAAAAATAATTTCAATAATAAAATTAAAATAATATATTCAGGAATAGGTAATATTAATAAAAATGATATATCATTAGCAAAAACAAGTAAATCTATAATAATAGGATATAATATAAAAATAGAAAATACAATTAAAAAAAAAATAAATAAAAAAATAAAAATATATTTTTTTGAAATTATATATAAATTAATAAATAAAATAAAAAAAATAATAGAAAAAAAATATAAAAAATATAATAGTAAAATATTAGGAAAAGCAATAATAACAAATATATTCAAAAATAAATTTAATATAATAGCAGGATGCAAAATAACAGAAGGATTTATAAATAAAATAAATAATATAAATATAATAAGAAAAGATAAAATAATATATAATGGAAAAATAAAATCAATAAAACAATTTAAAAAAAATATAAATATAGTAAAAAAAAACACAGAATGTGGAATAATTATAAAAAATTTTACAAATATAAAAATTGGAGATATTATAAATTCCATAAAATAAAATGAAAAAAAAAATAAAATATTTTAAGATAAAAAAAGAAATATATAAAAAAATAACTAAAATAATTATTTATGAATGCCAATCAATATTTAAAAAAAAAATTTTTATAAATATTAATAATATATATTTATCAAATGATTTTTCATACATTATTATTTATATAAATTTTATAAAAAAAAAAAATAAAAATAAAACAAAATATAATATTAAAATATTAGAAAAATCAAAAAAATATATAATAAAAAAATTAATATCAAAAATATACATAAAAAAAATACCAAAAATTTATTTTAAAGAAGATAATTTTTTAAATAAAATAAATAATTTATTTAAAAAAATTAAAATAGCTAATGAATAAAAATATAAAAGATGGGTTATTAATATTTAATAAACCAGAAAGTATAACATCAAATAATGCACTAAAAAAAATAAAAAAAATATTAAAAGTAAAAAAAACAGGATATATAGGAACATTAGATCCAATAGCAAGTGGATTATTATTAATTAGTTTCAATAAAACAAATAAATTATTTAATAAAATAATAAAATTAAAAAAAACTTATAATATTACAGCAAAATTAGGAGAAATTACAAATACATATGATTCTTATGGATATATAATAAAAAAAACAAAAAAAATTAATATAGATAAAAAAAAAATAAAAAAAATAATATTAAAATATAAAGGAAAAATAAAACAAGAAATACCTATGTATTCATCATGTAAATTTAAGGGAAAACCATTATATAAATATGCTATAAAAGGAATAAAAATTAAAAAAAAAAAAAAAATTAAAATATATAAAATAAAATTAAATAAAATAAATATTAAAAAAAAAATAATTAATTTAACTATAAAATGTTCTAAAGGAACATATATAAGAAGTATAATACATAATATAGGTAAAAAATTAAAATACGGAGCATATATAATAAAATTAAAAAGAACAAAAATAGGAAAATTTAATATAAATAAATCTTATAAATTTATTGATATAATTAAAAATATAAAAAATAAAAATAATATAATAATTAAACATAAAAATATTTTTAAATATATATAAAAACAAAAAAGAAAAAAATGAAAAAAATTATTTTAGTAAGACATGGTGAAAGTATTTGAAATAAAGAAAATATATTCACTGGATGAACCGATGTTGAATTATCAAATAATGGTATTAAAGAAGCAAAAAAAGCTGGAAAAATATTAAAAAAAAATAATATAAATATAAACAAAGCATATTGTTCATATTTAAAAAGATCGATACATACACTTTGATTAATACTATATGAATTAGATTTATTATGAATAAAAGTAATAAAAAGTTGAAAATTAAATGAAAGACATTATGGTAAATTACAAGGATATAATAAAGAAAAAACATCAAAAATATATGGGAAAAAAAAAGTTAATGAATGAAGAAGAAGTTATAAAATATCACCTCCAAAAATAAATATAAATGATAAAAAATACCCAGGTAATGAATTAAAATATAAAAAATTAAATAAAAATGAAATACCTTTAGGAGAAAGTTTATTAAATACATATAACAGAGTAATACCATATTGAAAAAATAATATAATAAATAAAGTTAAAGAAAATAGTACTATAATTATAGTAGCTCATGGAAATTCTTTAAGAGCTTTAATTAAATATTTAGATAAAATATCAGATAAAGAAATAGAAAAATTAAATATACCTACAGGTATACCATTAATATATGAATTAAAAAATAATAACAATGAAATATATAAAAAATATTATATAAAAGATTAATTCATGGCCCTTATTGGATTCGAACCAATGACCAAGCGATTATGAGTCGCTTGCTCTACCCCCTGAGCTAAAGGGCCAATAAAAAGATTTTATCAAAAAAAAAAAAATAAAACAAGTTAAATTACAATAAATTCAAATTAATTTTTTGATTTATTTATATATCTATAAACTTTTACCATAGCAGGTCTTATTAATCTATTATTTATTAAATAACCTTCTTGTAAAATATCAATTATTAAATTTTCTTTACTTTTATCATCAGAATCAACAACAATCATAGCTTGATGATAATTAGGATCAAAAATAATATTTTTTTCTTTTATTATAGAAACTCCATATTTTTTTAAAACAAAAATAAAATTTTTTAATGTTAATTTTATACCATCATAAGTTATATTTATGTATTTATTTTTATCACTTAATTTAATATTATTATTTATGTTTTTTAATGCACTTCTTAAATTATCAATAACTGGTAAAATATCATAAATAAATTTTTCTAAAGAATATTTATAAACATTTTCCATTTCAATTTTATTACGTTTATGAATATTATCAATATCAGCTTGACAACGTAATTTAATATCATATATTTTTTTTTCAATATCAAATATTTTTTTATTAAGAATATCTATTTCACTATTTTTAGCAACTAATTCATTTTTTAAACAATCTATTTCTTCATTTAAATTAATATTTTTATCTTTATCATTATTATTTTTTTTTAATTTATCACTATTTTTTTTAATATCATCAATAATATTTTTATTCATATCTACTCCCTTTTTAAAAAAAAACAAAAAAAATTAAATAACTTAAATATTCTATTATATATTATTAATATATATAACAATTTAAAATAAAAAAATTATTTAATATATGAAAAAAAACAATATTATATATAATAAAAATATATTTTATAATTATAAAATATTAGAAAAATTTACAGCAGGTATAATATTAAAAGGATGAGAAGTTAAATCCATAAAAAATAGAAATATAAATATAGAAAAAAGTTATATAAAAATAAAAAATAAAAATGAACTATATTTAATAGGAATAAATATAAAATTAATTAAAAATAATATAATATTAAAAAATAATGAAAAAAAAGAAAGAAAAATAAAAATATTATTAAAAAAAAAAGAAATACAATATTTATATAATAAAAATAAAAAAAAAGGATATACAATAGTATTAATATCTATAATAATTAAAAAACCTTGATTTAAACTAATTATAGGATTAGCTAAAGGTAAAAAAAAATATAATAAAAAAAAAAAAATATTATATAAAAAATGAAATAAAAAATATAATATTGATTTTAATTTAAAAAAATAATATAATTAATAAAATAGGGGCTGTTTATGGATTTGACAGAATATACTAATTATATTAAGCATGTCGAGGTTACGGTAGGCCGCGTTAAAAACCGTAAAAAAATAATTGCAAAAAATAACAATTATGCTTTAGCAGCTTAAAAAACTGATATAGCCATTTTTATTTAAACTTTTTCTCTTTATGTAAATAAAAATGTCATACAAAAGAGAATTATTATAGAAGTCTATATCTATAATATATAATAATTATTAGACTAATTGATTATTTATTTTTTTTATTTTAAATATTCAATAAAAAAAAAATAAAATAAACATGTAGTATTAATATAAAAAGTTGTTCTGGAAGCGGGTTCAAATCCCGCCAGCTCCATTAATATTTTTACTTTTTTTTAAAAATAAAAAGGTAATTAGCTCAGAGGTAGAGCGTCTCTTTTACAAGGAGAAAGTCAATGGTTCGATTCCATTATTACCTATTTAATACTAAATAGATAAATTTTTAAAATAAAAATTATATATAATTTTTAAAAAAATAAAACTTAATTTTTTATAATTATTATTAATAATTTTGCTATTTAATAAAATATTTAAAACTTTGATATAAAATTTATTATTAATATTTTCACTAAAAATATTAATTTTAAATAAAATTTTTTCTATACGTCTATTAAATATATTTTTATTATTAGGAATATTTTTTTTTAAAATATTTACCTTTAATTTTTTTTTTATTAAAAATAAAAATTTTTTTCCAATATTATCTATAAATAATATAGTTTTACCTTTATTATCAGCACGTCCTGTTCTTCCAATACGATGTACATAAGATTTTATATCCATAGGAATATCATAATTAATAACTAAATCTATATTATCAAAATCTAAACCCCTAGAAGCTATATCAGTTGCTATTAATATATCAATCTTTTTGTTACGAAAATTATTTATAGTTAATTCTCTTAAATTTTGATTCATATCTCCATTTAAAGCTGAACAATTATAACCATATTTATATAAAATATTATATAATTTTATAGTATAATTTTTCGTTTTAACAAATATTAAAACAGCTCTATATCTTTCTGATTCTAAAAATTTAATTAAAATATTTAATTTATTTCTATATGAAACAAAACAATAATATTGTTTAATATTTTTAGGTAGATAATTTTTATTATTATCTGAAATTAAAGATAAATTAATTTCTTTAGGAAAAGTCATAAATTTCTTTATAATTTTTCTAACACTATTACATATAGTAGCTGAAAACAAAACAGTTTGATGTTTACATTTTATAAATGATATAATTTTTATAACATCATCTATAAATCCTTTACGTAACATTTCATCTGCTTCATCTATAACTAAAAATTTTATATTATTAAAATTAAATAACTTTCTTTTAAATAAATCAATTAATCTACCAGGAGTAGCTATTATAATATTAGGTCTCTTTTTTAAAAAAGAGATTTGTACACTATATTTTTGTCCACCATATAAAGATAATATATTTAATTTAATTATATATTTTGAAAATAAAATAAAAGAATCCCTAATTTGTATAACCAATTCTCTAGTAGGAGCTAAAACTAAAACTTGAAGTAAATTATTTAATTTAATATTATTTAATAAAGGTAAAACAAAAGAAGCTGTTTTACCACTACCAGTTTTAGCTATACCTAATAAATCATAACCATCTAAAATTAATGGAATACACCTTAATTGTATTAAGGTTGGTTTTTTATAACCTACTTCATTTATTATTTTTAATATTTCACTTTTTAACTTAAAATCACTAAAATTTACCATAAATAATCATATTAATATTAAAAAAATAAAAATATTTAAATTTTAATACTTAATTTATACTTTCCTTTAAAATCTATATTTAAAATTTTAACATTTATTAATTGACCTATTTTAAAATAATTAAAAATATTTTTTATTTTATTATTAGAATATATTTTAGATATATGTACTAAACCTTCTTTATTATTTAAAAATTTAACAAATAAACCAAAACTAACTATCTTAATTATTTTAGCAGAATATATAGATCCAATTTTAATATTACTATTACTAATAATTTTTTTAATACTATTTATTACATTAATAGCATTATTTTTATTAGTAGATATTATATTAATAATTCCATCATTATTTACTTCAATAGAACAATTATTTTTTTCACTTAAAAATTTTACTACTGAACCTCCTTTTCCTATTACATCTCTAATTTTATTAATATTTATCTTAAATTTATATATTCTAGGAGCATAAGAAGATAAATATGATCTAGGATGATTAATACTTGAATACATTTTATCTAAAATAAATAATCTAGAATCTTTTGATTTATTTAAAGCATCAGATACATCATTAATAAATATTCCTTTTGTTTTCATATCCATTTGTAAAGCATTAATACCTTTACTTGTACCAACAATTTTAAAATCCATATCTCCTAATCTATCTTCATCACTAATAATATCTGAAAGAATAAAATTTTTACTAGAAGTTTTTAATAAACCCATAGCAATACCAGCTACATGTTCTTTAATAGGAACACCAGCATCCATTAAAGCTAATGAAGCTCCACAAACTGAAGCCATAGATGAAGAACCATTAGATTCCATAATATCAGAAACTATTCTTATAGTGTAAGGAAAATTATTTGGTAATACAGGATATATACCTTTTTTAGCTAAATAACCATGACCTATTTCTCTTCTTTTAGGAATACCCATATTTCCTATTTCACCAACAGAATAAGGAGGAAAATTATAATGAAAAATAAAATTATCTATACGTTCTCCTAAAAATACATCATCAAAAATTTGAGCATCTTTTGATGTTCCCAATGTTATTGTAACTAAAGCTTGAGTTTCTCCTCTAGTAAAAAGAGAAGATCCATGAACTCTTTTAGGTAAAAAACCAATTTTAATATCTATATCTCTAATTTGATTTTCTTTTCTTCCATCAATACGAATACCTAAATTTAATAACTTATCTATAATTACATTCTTTTCAATATCAAAAAATTTATTCAAAATTAAATATTCTTCAAATATTTTATTATTATTTAATAAATCTAATAATAAATCAGATCTAATCTTATCAATTAAAGAATGTCTAATTTTTTTATTATATTCATTTGAATATATATCATTAAATTTATTAATACAATAATTATAAATATAATTATCAATATCTTTAGGTAAACTATTATTTAAATAAGTATAATCATTATTTAAATATATTTTTTTATTAAATTTAAATTTATTAATATTATTAATTAATAAATTAAAATTATCATAAGCAAAATTTATACCATCAATTATATATTTTTCTTCTAAATTTTTAGAAGAAACATCTATCATAAATATAGCATCATTAGTTCCAACAACAACTAAATTTAATTTACTTAATTTAATTTCATTTAAATTAGGATTTAAAATATAATTATTATTTATAAAACCTACTCTAGCAGCAGCTAAAGGTAAAATATCAGGAATACCAGAAATATTTAAAGCAGCAGAAACTCCTATAATAGATATTATATCAGTACTAATTTGAGGATTAATAGAAATAACATTAACAACTATCTGTATATCATTTATAAAATTTTTACTAAATAAAGGACGTATAGATCTATCAATTAATCTAGAAGTAATAATTTCAACATCACTAGATCTACCTTCACGTCTAAAAAAACTACCAGGTATTTTACCTGCAGAATAAAATTTTTCTTGATAACATACAGTTAAAGGTAAAAATTTCTGATCACCTTTAATCTCATTATTACAAACTAAAGTAACTATAACAACAGTATCATCCATACTAGCTATTACAGAAGAATTAGATTGACGAGCAATATAACCACTTTCTAATTTAATTATATTACTACCATAATTAAATTCTATAATATTATTTTCAAACAAAATAATTTACCTTAAATTAAATAATAAAAATTATTAAATAAAATATATTATATATAAATTAATTACGTAAATTTAATTTATTTTTTAAAAAAATATAATCTTTAAAATTATCATTTTTTATATATTTTAATATTTTACGACGATGAAAAATCAATTTCAATAAACCTACTCTACTATGAAAATCCTTTTTAAATAAAGATAAATGTTTTTGTAATTTATTTATTTTTAAACTTAATAATAAAATTTGAAAATTACTACAACCAACATTTTTTTTTTTTTTATAATTACTAAACATTTTTTTTATAGATAACATAATAACATTATAACTTATTTAAATAAAAAAATAAAATAAACAAAATATTAAAGTCCATTAAGGACTTTAATATTATAAATAATTAAATAAAAAATTAATAAAATAATAAATTATTTAATAAAATATTACATCATACCACCCATACCACCACCATTCATACCACCACTACTCATAGGATTTGGGTTACCTAAATCACTTTTTTCTTCTTTAGGTAAATCAGTTATCATACATTCTGTTGTAACCATTAATCCAGCAACTGAAGCTGCATATTGTAAAGCAGAACGAGTAACTTTAGTAGGATCTAAAATACCCATTTCTATCATATCTCCATATTTTTCAATAGCAGCATTATAACCATAATTACCATTACCAGCTTTAACATTATTAGTAACAACAGAAGGTTCATCACCAGTATTAGAAACTATTTGACGTAAAGGAGCTTCCATTGCTCTTAAAGCTACTCTTATTCCCATATTTTGATCTTCATTTTGAGCAGTTAAATTACTTAATTTTTCTGCTACTCTAACTAAAGCAACACCACCACCTGCTACAACACCTTCTTCAACAGCAGCTCTAGTAGCATGTAAAGCATCTTCTACCCTTGCTTTTTTTTCTTTCATTTCTACTTCTGTAGCAGCACCTACTTTTAATACCGCTACACCACCTGCTAATTTAGCTACTCTTTCTTGTAATTTTTCTTTATCATAATCAGAAGTAGATTCATCTATTTGTTGACGTATATTATTAACTCTTTTAAATATTTCTTTTTGACAACCAGATCCATCTATTATAGTTGTAGTATCTTTATTAATAATAACTTTTTTACAACTTCCTAAATCATTTAAATTAGATTTTTCTAAATTCATACCGATTTCTTCTGAAATAACTGTACCACCTGTTAAAATAGCAATATCCTGTAACATAGCTTTACGACGATCACCAAATCCAGGAGATTTTACAGCAGCTACTTTAACAATACCTCTCATATTATTAACTACTAATGTAGCTAAAGCTTCACCTTCTACATCTTCGGCTATTACTAATAAAGGTTTATTAGATTTAGCAACAGATTCTAAAATAGACAACATTTCACGAATATTAGAAATTTTTTTATCTACTAATAATATATAAGGATTATCTAATTCAACTACACCAGAATCACTTTTATTAATAAAATAAGGAGATAAATAACCTCTATCAAATTGCATACCTTCTACAACATCTAATTCATCCTGTAAACCAGTACCTTCTTCAACAGTTATAACTCCTTCTTTACCTACTTTTTCCATTGCTTGAGCTATTAAAGTACCAACAGTTTCATCAGCATTAGCAGAAATTGTTCCTACTTGAGCAATAGATTTAGAATCAGAACAAGGAACAGATAATTTTTTTAATTCTATAACAGCAGAATTAACAGCTTTATCTATACCTCTTTTTAAATCCATTGGATTCATTCCAGCTGCGACTGATTTTAATCCTTCATTTACTATAGATTGAGCTAAAACTGTAGCAGTAGTAGTACCATCTCCAGCTACATCATTAGATTTAGAAGCTACTTCTTTAACCATTTGAGCTCCCATATTTTCAAATTTATCTTCTAATTCTATTTCTCTAGCTACAGATACTCCATCTTTAGTTATTGAAGGTGCACCAAAAGATTTATCTAAAACTACATTACGTCCTTTAGGACCTAAAGTAACTTTAACAGCATCTGCTAAAATATTAACACCACGTAAAATCTTTAATCTTGCATCATTACCAAATTTTACATCTTTAGCTGTCATAATTAAATTCCTTATAAAATAATTTTTCTAAAATTAATCAATAATAGCTAATACATCACTTTCAGACATTATTAATACTTCTTCATTATCAATTTTTTCAGATTTTATACCATAACCATCATTAAATATAATTATATCACCAACTTTAACATCAAGCTTTTTTACACTACCATTTTCTAATATGCGTCCTTTACCTACAGCTAATACTTTACCCCTCGTAGATTTACCTACAGAAGAACCTGTAAGAACTATACCACCTGAAGATTTTGATTCAATATTTTTACGTTTTACAATAATACGATCATGTAATGGACGAATTTTCATAAAAAAATAATTCTCCTAAAATTTATAAATACATTAATTTTTTTAAAAAAAAACAAATAATAAATAATATAATAATAGTATTATTAAGGTTAAAAAATAAACTTTCAAGTATAAAAAAAAATAAATAAATATTATAACTATTTGACATAAATAAATATATTAAATATAATAAACCAATTAATAATTAACATCAAATAATATAAAATATATATATATATATATGCATGAAATTAAAAAAAAAATTATTATTATTACATGTAATATACCTAATAATAAAAAAATATTAAATATAATAATTAAAAAAATATTAGATAAAAAATTATCTTCTTGTATTAATGTAATTAAAAATATTCAATCATTTTATTATTGAAATAATAAAATAATTAATGATAAAGAAAGTAAAATTATTATAAAAACATTTATTTATCTAAAAAAAAAAATAATTGAAATAATAAATAAAAATCATATATATAAAATTCCTGAAATTTTAATATTTAATGTAAAAGATTGTAATAAATCTTATTTAAATTGAATGAATAATACAATAAATAAAAATATTTAAAGCCCAGATAGCTCAGTCGGTAGAGCAGAGGACTGAAAATCCTCGTGTCGGTGGTTCGATTCCGCCTCTGGGCATAAAATATAAAAAATATTAATTATTTCTTAAATTTGTTTAAATAATTAGATAAAATTAATTTTATATTATTTACTTTACTTTCTTTTAATATAAGATTAGATATTTTTTTAGATTCACTAAATAAAAAATTTCTAATATTATATTTAATTTTAGGTATATAATTAGCACTCATACTTAATTCATCTAAACCTAAACCTAATAATAATAAAGTAGCATCTTCATTAGAAGCTAATTCACCACACATTCCTACTTCTTTTTTAAAAAGATGTGCTGATTTTACTATACTCTTTATTAAATATATAATAGAAGGAGATAATGGTTCATATAAATAAGAAACCATACTATTATTACGATCAACAGCTAAAGTATATTGTGTTAAATCATTTGTTCCAATACTAAAAAAATCCAATTCTTTAGATAAATGATTAATAATTAAAGAAGCAGATGGTGTTTCAATCATAGCACCTATTTTTATATTAGAATCAAAAGGTATATTATCATTTTTTAATTTAAATTTAACTTTTGATAATTCTTTTTTTAAAAATAATACTTCTTCAATAGATATTATCATTGGAAACATAATTCTAACATTACCATAAATAGAAGATCTTAAAATAGCTCTTAACTGAGTATGAAATATATCTATTTTATTTTTATAAATTCTTATAGATCTTCATCCTAAAAAAGGAACATTATCTTTAGGAAATTTCATATATGGTAAAAATTTATCACCTCCTAAATCAAAAGTTCTAATAGTAACAACTTTTCCATTCATATATTCAATAACTTTTTTATAAGATAAAAATTGTTCTTCTTCTGAAGGAAAAGAATTTCTATTCATAAATAAAAATTCAGTTCTATATAAACCTATACCTTCACATCCATATTTAAAAATATTATTTATATCTTTTGTATCTCCAATATTAGCAAATAATTTAATTCTATGACCATCTTTAGTAATAGCAGGTAATAAATTTAAATTATTTAATTTATTTTTATTAACTAAAAACTTATTTAATTTTAATTTAAAATTATTAAAAGTATATTTATCAGGATTTATATAAATATTTCCTTTCATACCATCAATTATTAAAAAATCATTATTACATAAAATTTTAGTAATATTTTTAACATTTATAATATTAACTAATTCCAAAGATTTAGATAATATAGAAGTATGTGAAGTTAAACTTCCTAATTCAGTTATAAATCCAACAATTTTTTTTAAATTAAATTGAACAATTTGAGAAGGAAATATTTCTCTACTTACAATAATAATATTTTCTTTAATATCAAAAAAATTAAAATCAACTAATTTTATATTATATATATTATATATTAATCTTTTTCCAATATCTAAAATATCATTTATTCTATCTCTTATATATATATTATTAACTTTTTTAATATCATTAACTTGATTTTTAATGACTTTATTAACAGCTGAATCAGCATAAATCATTTTATTTTTTATTAAATAAATAACATCATCTATAAAACATTTATCTTCTAATAATAATATATATCCTTCAAATAATATTTTTTTATCTTCGTCAGAAATTATTGATTTAATACTATTAAATTGATTAATAGTTTTTTTATGAGCTTTTAAAAAACGAGATATTTCATAATCAATATTTTCATATTTTATTTTATTTTTGTTAATACAAATTTTATGATTATGTAATAAAAATACTTTTCCGTAACAATAACCTTTAAATACAACATCACCTTTAATTAACATAAATATACCTTTTATAAACTAAAAAAAATATAACTTAATAAAATATTTTATATTAAAGATATATTAAAATTTTTATAAATTTAATAAATAAATTATTAATAACAATTAATTAATCCAACAGATTAATTAAATTATTTAAATTATTTCATGCTTTTAATTCATCTTTTCCATCAATTATTATGGTTATAATACTTCCATTTTCAATACCTAATGTTTGTATTTTAAATAAACTTTTAGCATCAATAATTTTATTATTAAATTTTATTTTTATATCAGAATTAAATTTTTTAGCTTCTTTAACAAATTTAGTAGCAGGTCTAATATGAAAACCATTAGATAAATTTATTTTTATTTTTTTTTTTAACATTTTATACCTTTGCAATTAATATTATTTAAATTTATAAAAATTATATAAAATATATATTTTAACATATATATAAAATATTAATTAATTTATTTTTTTTTAAAAAAAAACAAATAAAAATATTTATATATATAAATATTTAATATAATATTAAAATAAATAATTTATTAAAATTATTTAAAAAATAAAACTAAATAATAAAAACTATAAAAATAAAAACATATGTTTATAAATAATAATGAAATAAATTACCAAATTACAGTTCTTTTAACTTCTCTTTCTGAAAGTATATTTAATATTGTTTTAACATGATTAATGTATAATTATACTCATGATCCAATAGCAATAAGCATGATAGCTGTTAATAATTATTTACCAATGATTTTATCTATAATAATATTTATATTTATAGCTGATTTAATAAATCCTCTATATCAATATTGTATAAATAATATATTGTTTTTTATAATCACATTAAGTATATTTTTAATATTCAAATTAAAATTAAGTGGAATAAAATTTGTAATAATAAATAGTATTTTACAAATAATATATTCTATTATAAGAACAACCAATAAAATAAATTCTAATAAAATACTTGAATTAATATTTGAAAATAAATCAAGTAAAAAAACATTACAAACATCATTTTTTATAAATCAATTATTTCAAACAACAGGAACAGTTATAGCAAATTTATTTATTATTAGTAATTTAGCTATATATAGTTTTTCATTAATAATAATTTCTTATTTAATTTGTTTTTTTATATCTTATATTTTAATGATAAATAATAATGAAAAATATAATTTAAAAAAAAATAATGATAATAACTTATGTAATAAAAAAAAATATAATCCTTTAATTAAAGATATTTTTAATAAAGAATTTATGAAAATTATGTTATTTTCTATACCATCAAGTGGTATATATCAATATTTAAATACTATGATTCCTTTTTTAACTAAATTAATGAATATAAAATCAAATATAACATATTCTATATTAATTTTTTTCTTTTCATTTAGTACAACTGTAATTTCATATCTTATATATAAAAATATAATAAATAAAAAATTTATTGAAAGATATACTTTTTTAATATGTTTTATAAATTTATTACTTTTATCTTATACAAATAATTTAATAATGATGTTAATATTTATTTCTATATGTTCATCTTTATTAACTGCACATATTTTATATATGCAAATGAATATTAATTTAAATTTTGGATATAATAATCTAGGTAAATTAACAATTATAAGAAATTCAGTTGCTAGTTTTGCTAAAGTAATATTTTCACTTATGTCTGCTTTTTTATTAAAAAAATTAAGTTTTTTTTATTTATATATAATAATTTCATTCATATCATTATTCTTTCAAATATTAAATAATTTTTTTGAAATAAAACTAGAAGAATAAGAAATATTTTTTTTAAAAATCTTTTATGTTAAGTTAAATACATAAAAGATTTTTAATAAATAAATATTTATAAATTTTAAATTAATTAAATATTTAAAAAAAATATAAAATAAAAACATTATATTAATATTAATTATTATTAGAATTTAAAAATAAATATTTATTATTTATATTTAAATTAAATATTTTAAAGTATATTTTTTTAAAAAAAAAACTATATATATAAAATTCTTTTAACTTTAAAATAATATTTAAATTTTTTTTTAAAGAAATCAATTTATATCAAATTAAAATATTTTTATAATTTTTATGTAAATTTTTAAATATTAAATTATTATTTCTTATATTTATATTTTTGATTTTATTTAAATTATTATATATACTAAAAACATTTCCTATTCTATTTAATAAAATAGAAGCTGTTTTTTTTCCTATACCTTTTATTCCTGGTATATTATCACATTTATCTCCGCACAATACTAAAAAATCTTTTATAAGATTAGGATTCTTAATACCATATTTTTTAAATATATTTTTTTTATTAAATATATTTTTTTTATCAACTAATAAAAAAACATTATTATTTACTAACTGTAATAAATCTTTATCATATGATAAAATATATACTATATATTTTTTTTTATCATTAAAAAAATTATATATTAAACTACATATAATATCATCACCTTCTACATTTGGTATTGTAATATATTTAATTCCTCATAATTTAAAATTATTTTTAATAATAATTATATATTCTAATATAAATAAAGAAATATTTTTTCTATTTGTTTTATATTTTTTATATATTTCATTTCTAAAATTTTTTTTATTATTATCAAATATAAAAATAATATATTTTGGTTTATATATATTATATTTACTAAATAACATATTTCAAAAAACTATAAATGATTCTTTAAAATTTATTACACTCTTATTATAATTTATTACATAAAAAGATTTATATATATATATATTTGTATCTACTAAAAAAACTTTTTTTTTATTTAACTTCATTATTT